>JAZNCY010000255.1:0-6041 GCA_045587825.1 Acutalibacteraceae bacterium | reverse complement strand
ATTGCCACCACGAATTGAGTGAATACCAATTTCTTTTTCGTTTCTCTTTTGTCTTTTTGCGTGTCTGTCATATTCATAATAAACGTCAGGAAGCTCTTCTTTTATTGCATCTGCTAACATTAAAGCCGTGCCACTTGGTGCATCTAACTTCTGGTTGTGGTGCGCTTCAACAATTTCAATATCAAAGTCATTACCTAAAACCTTAGCTGCTGTTTTTGCAAGTTCACAAAGAAGGCTAACACCCATTGACATATTATAAGAGAAGAAAATTGGAATTTCTTTTGAAATTTCTTCAACAACTTTTATTTGCTCATCTGAAATACCTGTTGTTGAAATAACTACTGCTGTGTTTGTAGATTTAGCGTAATCTAACATTGACATAAGTAAAGCAGGATTAGAAAAATCTATAATAACATCAGCTTTAACCTGAACTTCGGAAAAAGTCTGAAAAACAGGGTAACCCAAAGTAGAATCTTCAACAATATCAACACCTGCGACAATCTGGCAATCATCACGAGTGCTTACAATATTTGTAACGGTTCTGCCCATTTTACCACAGCAACCGCTTAAAATAATCTTTGTCATTTAAACTTCCTCCGAAAATTTTAAATCAAGTTATGATTTTTTAAAGTCTTAACTAAGATTGCTTTATTTTTCTCATTGATAGGGGAAAGTGGCATTCTACATCTGCCAACGTCTTTACCCATTAAGCATAACGCTTCTTTAACTGGAATAGGGTTAACATCACAAAACAAAGCGTTACAAAGGTCAAGATACTCTAATTGTAAATCTCTACTTGCTTTAATGTCGCCATCTAAAGCTAACTTCACAATATCGTGAGTCGCTTTTGGCGCAACGTTAGAAAGAACGGATATAACACCAATAGCCCCAAGAGCCATAAATGCAGTAATCTGGTCATCGTTACCCGAATAATAGTTTAAATTATCTTTACAAAGTGCAACAGTTTTAGCGAATGCTGAAATATCGCCATTTGCTTCTTTAACACCATTTACTAAAGGTAATTTTGAAAGTTCTAAATAAGTTTCAGGTAAAATATTCACACCAGTTCTACTTGGCACGTTATAAAGAATCATTGGTGTAGAAACACGCTTTTCAATGTAACTGAATGATTCAATTAAGCCATCTTGTGACGCTTTATTATAATAGGGGGTAACTGTTAAAAGACCATCAACCCCACATTTTTCAGCATCATTTGAAAGGACAACAGAGTGCATTGTGTCATTACTGCCAGTACCCGCAATAACAGGTACTCGGCCTCCTGTAACATTAACCGCAACTTTTATAGCCTCAAGATGTTCGTCATAAACGAGAGTTGATTTTTCGCCAGTTGTACCGCATACAACTATGGCATCCGTTCCGTTTTCGATTTGCTCATTAATTAACTCCTCGAAAAGCGGAAAGTTGATTTTAAGAGTTTCGTCCTTAAAAGGTGTTATAATTGCAACACCAGCCCCTGCGAAAATAGGTTTTTTCACAGTAAGACCTCCCGAAATATTAAATTTATTATTAGTCCATATAACCTTCTGCACAGAGAAGCTCTGCAAGAAGAACTGCACCACCAGCAGCACCTCTTAATGTGTTGTGTGCAAGGCAAACGAACTTATAATCATATTGTGTGTCTTCTCTGAGACGACCAATAGAAACTGCCATACCATTTTCAAGATTTCTGTGAAGCTTTGTCTGTGGGCAGTTATCTTCTTCAAAATAATGAAGGAATTGCTTTGGAGCGCTTGGAAGCTCTAATTCTTGTGCTCTACCTTTAAAGTCAGCCCAAGCTTTAATCATAGCTTCTTTTGTAGGTTTTTTATTGAAACGAACAAAAACTGCACCCATATGACCATCTGAAACAGGAACTCTGATACATTGAGCTGTGAAGTTTGGTGAAGTTGCTGGAACAATTTTACCATCTTCAATTTTACCCCAGAGCTTGAGTGGTTCTTTTTCGCTCTTTTCTTCTTCGCCACCAATGAATGGGATAACGTTATCTACCATTTCTGGCCATCTTTCAAATGTTTTACCAGCACCAGAAATTGCCTGATAAGTACAAACAAGAACGTCTTTTACACCATATTCTTCGTGAAGAGGGAAGAGAGCTGGTACGTATGACTGAAGTGAGCAGTTAGATTTAACAGCAATAAAGCCACGTTTTGTGCCAAGGCGTTTTCTTTGTGATTCAATGATTTTAATGTGATCTGCATTTAATTCAGGCACAACCATTGGAACGTCGTCTGCCATTCTGAAAGCGCTGTTATTTGAAACAACAGGGCATTCAGCTTTAGCGTATTTTTCTTCAAGTGCTTTTGTTTCTTCTTTGCTCATATTAACAGCGCAGAATACAAAATCAACTGAAGAAGCGATTTTTTCAATGTCTTTTTCTGCATCAAGAACAACCATATCTAAGTATTTTGCTGGTGTTGGTTCTGTCATACACCAACGGTCGCCGAGTGCTTCTTTATAAGTAACCCCTGCTGAACGTGAACTTGCAGCAAGAACTGTAACATCAAACCAAGGATGCTCACTGAGAAGAAGAGCAAATCTTTGACCAACCATACCAGTTGCTCCGATAATACCAACTTTGTACTTTTTCATAAGTACACCTCCGGATTTCTAAAAAATACTTGTAAATACGAAATAAATAGATTATAATATACCTCGCTTACATACCGACATATAATAACATAAAATGCGATTGTGAGTCAATATTTTTTTACTATTTAGAAGGTATTTTTAATGAATAAATCAGATTTTTTCTACGATTTACCAGAAGAACTTATTGCACAGACTCCTTTAGAGCCTCGTGATTCTTCTAAAATGATGGTTCTATCTAAAGAAAATGATAATATTTTACACAAGCATTTTTATGATGTTTGTGATTATCTTAATAAAGGCGATACGCTTATTTTGAATAACACACGTGTTTTACCAGCAAGAATTTACGGTGTGAAAGAAGATACTGGTGCTGTTGTTGAATTTCTTTTACTCAACCAGATTGAAAACGACGTATGGGAGGCACTTGCAGGGCCTGGTAAACGTGCAAAAGTTGGCACTGTTTTCACATTTGGTGAGGGCATTTTAAAATGTGAAGTAACTGAAGTTTTAGAAAACGGAAACAGAATTATTAAATTCAGTTACGATAAAAACGATAATTTCTTCAATATTCTTGATAAAGTCGGTCAGATGCCTCTGCCACACTATATAACTGAAGAATTACAAGATAAAGAACGTTATCAGACCGTGTATTCAAAAGAATTAGGTTCTGCTGCAGCACCAACTGCCGGTCTTCATTTTACAAATGAAATATTAGAAAAATTAAAGGCAAAAGGTGTTAATATAGGTTATGTAACACTTCACGTTGGTTTAGGTACATTCAGACCAGTAAAGGCAGAAAAAATTGAAGACCACAAAATGCATACAGAGCATTACCATTTACCAAAAGAAACTGCTGAACTTATTATTAACACAAAAAAAGCAGGGGGCAGGGTAATTGCAGTCGGCACTACAAGCTGCCGTACTCTCGAATCTGCGGCAACATTCTGTGGTGAAATTAAAGAAGATGACAGAAACACAGATATTTTTATTTATCCTGGCTATAAATTCAAGTGTATTGATGGTCTTATTACAAATTTCCATTTACCTGAAAGCACTTTAATTATGCTGGTTTCTGCATTCTATGGTTATGAAAAAACATTAAAAGCATACAAAACTGCAGTCGATGAGAAATATAGATTTTTCTCTTTTGGTGACTGTATGATGATATTATAAAGGAAATTTTTGTTATGTTTAAAGTATTAAAAACAGAAGGAAAAGCTCGTTTAGGCGAATTTACAACTGTAAAGGGTGTAGTTAAGACACCAGCATTTCAGAACGTTGCTACTTGCGGTGCAATTAAAGGTGGTCTTTCAGCTTATGACTTGAAAGATATCAACTGTCAGGTTCAGCTTTGCAATACTTATCACTTGCACGTAAGACCGGGTGACGAGCTTATTAAAGAGCTTGGTGGTCTTAATAAATTCACTGGTTGGGATGGCCCGATTCTTACTGATAGTGGCGGATTTCAGGTGTTTTCACTTGCAAAGCTTCGCAAAATTAAAGAAGAAGGCGTTACTTTTAATTCTCACGTTGACGGTCGCAAGATTTTTATGGGACCAGAAGAGAGTATGAGAATTCAATCTAACTTAGCTTCAACTATTGCTATGGCGTTTGATGAATGTGTTGAAAACCCTGCAACCTATGAATATGCAAAAGCATCTACAGAAAGAACAACACGCTGGCTTATTCGTTGTAAAGAGGAGATGGAAAGACTCAATTCTCTTCACGATACGTTAAATAAAAAACAAATGCTTTTCGGTATAAATCAAGGTTGCACTTTCGATGATTTACGTATAGAGCATATGCAGAAAATTGCAGAATTAGACCTTGATGGCTATGCTATTGGTGGTCTTGCGGTTGGTGAGCCGAAAGAAGATATGTACAGAATCATTTCCGCAGTTGAGCCTTATGCACCAAAGAATAAAATCCGTTATTTAATGGGTGTTGGTACACCAGGTAATATTATAGAAGGCGTTTCTCGTGGTGTTGACCTTTTTGACTGTGTAATGCCAAGCAGAAATGCACGTCATGGCCATATTTTTACCTGGAATGGTATAATGAACTTAAATAATGCCAAATATGCTAAAGACGATACACCAATTGATTCTTCTTGTAATTGTCCTACTTGTCAAAAGCACTCAAGAGCATATATTCACCATTTAATTAAGGCAAAAGAAATGCTCGCTATGAGACTTTGTGTTATTCACAATTTGTATTTCTATAATAATTTAATGACAAGAATCCGTGAAGAATTAGAAAATGGCACATTTACAGAATTCAAGGATAAATATGTTGATTTGCTTGATTCAAGAATATAAAATAATTTCAAAAAAGACTTGTATATTTTATCATTAACAGTTATAATACTATGGTATTGTTAAATTATGGAGGAAAAAACTATGGAAATTTTAACACTTAGCTTAAGTTCATTACTTGGTGGCGGTGCATCTGCTGAAGGTGGTACAGGCGCTAACCCAATGTCATTAGTTATAATGGTTGGTATGTTCGCTCTTATGTATTTCTTTATGATTCGTCCACAAAAGAAAAAACAAAAAGAAGAACAAGAAATGCGCGATTCTATTCAGATTGGTGACGAAATTACTACTATCGGTGGTATTATGGGTAGAGTTGTTACTGTTAAAGATGACAGCATTGTTGTTGAAACTGGTACTGACCGCACAAAACTCAAAATGCAACGTTGGGCTATTCAGACTAATGAAACTGCAAATGCTCGTATGGCTGCTGAGAAAAAAGCTGCTGAAGATGCAAAAAAAGCACAGAGCGAAAAAGCTGCTATTGACCAGGCTGTAAACGGCAAAAAGAAAAAGACTAAAACAGTTGAAAACAAAGGTGCTGTTGAAGAGCTTAAAGCTGAAGAAGAAGCACAAAAATCAGACGAAGAATAATTTTCATAAAAATTTAAACCTTCGCATATCTTTTTAGTAAAGATTTGCGGAGGTTATTTTTATGGTTAAGCTTGAAAAAACTAAAATTAATTTTAATAAAAAGAACAATAAAAGCATTAATTTACTTTTTAAATATCTGCCTTGTTTTCTTAAAGGAGAAATACTAATCGTCTTAGGTATACTTGTCCTGTCACTTGCATATTATAAAATAACTGGATATGACTCGTATTTGTATTATTTAACTTATCTTTTCATTGCTCTTGGCGCATTTATTACTGGCAGAGCAACTTATAACAGGTTAGGGGGCAGAGGTATTATCTCTGGCGCTCTCAGTTCATTACCGATAGCAATAATAAATATTACAATTATTTTTTCATTTTGCTTTAAAACTACAAGTTGGTTTATTTTATTAATACTACCAATTTCAATTTTAAGTGGTGCCATTGGTGGTATTTTAGCAAGTAATTCAAAGAAAAGATATTAAGGAGTAAAAAATGTTGAAAAAGAGTGTTGTTATAAAACGAA
>JAZNCY010000254.1:0-7401 GCA_045587825.1 Acutalibacteraceae bacterium | reverse complement strand
GAATTCCGCATTCCGAATTACAACAACTCTTCATCATAATTCGCCCTTACGCCACCAATAAACTTTGGTCTTGTTCGTGCGGCTAAAATTATTGCATTACCTACTGTTTTTTCTGAAAGTTTAACTGGCACTGCAACATTTTTTAAATGCATACCAATTAAAACGCCACCTATATCAATGCCTGCATCAGCCTTTATATTTTCTACTGCAACAGGGTTTTCCATATATTTATAAGCAGCAGTAGCAAATGAGCCACCAGCCTTTGGAGCAGGTACTACATTTACATATTCTGAATACGGCACAGCTGACTTTTCAACAATTATTGCTCTGTTTAAATGCTCGCAGCATTGAGCAGCAATAAAAATGCCTTTTTCTTTAAATACTTTATTAAGTGCTAAAAAAACCTTTTCACCAAGCTCAGGACTCGAATTAGTACCCATATTATCGCCAAGAATTTCACTTGAAGAGCAACCAACGACAACAATGTCGTTGGTTGTTAAATTTGCTTTTTCAATTAATTCTTCTGCTAATTTTTCAAGCCCAGCTGTTACGTTCTCTATAAATTCCATAAATCAATATTCACCATATCTTGTAAGCAACTGAATTGCAGAAATTCTATCTTCAGCAAGAACTATATTTGTTTCGCCATAAATTTCCTCCTGGAGAGTCTGTGCTGCAAGTGGATAGTCTACTGCCCAGTACCACATAGAAGTGTTACAAGCCTTAAGCGCTGGATCACAAGGAGCTAAAACTTGCTTAACTTCATAAGAAGCCCAGCCTTCATTAACTGCTCTTGTTGCCAATTTCG
Organism: Acutalibacteraceae bacterium; assembly: GCA_045587825.1. Classification (GTDB taxonomy): domain Bacteria; phylum Bacillota; class Clostridia; order Oscillospirales; family Acutalibacteraceae; genus DTU089. Next base: position 6,593 of record JAZNCY010000254.1, on the reverse strand, counting down.
CAATTTCAGTTGCTGAATAACTTGTTTGCAAATATGGTAAGAATGTTGCAACATAATCATCAACCTCTGAAACCTCTATATTTCTACATTCTTGAAGCATTGCCATAATTACCTGACGCTGACGACGTGTTCTGCTCTTGTCACCATCGTTATCACACTTACGGCTACGGCAGAAAGCGAGTGCTTCGTCACCAGTTAAAGTAACTGCATCACCTGCTTCAATACTACAGTTTTCGTAGTTCGCATTCATATAATTAGCTTCGTACTGCATAACAGGAACTGTTACACCGCCGAACTCGTCAATAGCAGCCTTAAAAAGCGCAAAGTTAATAAGTGCATAACCATCAATTCTGATTTTGAAGTTATTTTCAATTGCAGGAATAAGACCATCAACACCATAGAATGGGAATGCAGCATTAATCTTATTAAATGTACCACCATTACCATCAGGATTTGCGATATATGCAAATGAGTCACGCATAATTGAAGAAATTGTAATTGTTCTCTTCTGTGTATTGATTGATAAAATCATAATACTATCAGTAAGACCTGCAATGGCATTAGGGTTTCTTGTATCAACACCGCAACACAAAATATTAATAACGTGATTTCTATAAATCAAATCCGCATCATTAGTTGCCCACTCTCTGAGAGCAGCTTTAAAGCTTGCGGCAGTTTCTTCATATATCGTATCAAAATGCTCATCTGATTTTAATGTTTCAGGAACTGTCTCATCGCCATCGAAGTCATATTTGTTAGTGTCTTGAACCATATTGCTTGGGTCTGTCATTTCTTTGTATTTAACAAAAACAACAGTACCTGCAGCTATTGCAATAACAAGAATAAGCGAGATTGCTATGAGCAAAATCTTCTTGCCTGATTTATCAAGTTTTTTTGCATTTTTGGTATTTTTGGCATTTTTTGTATTCTTTGCATTTTTGACATTTTTGGTATTCTTTGCATTATTTACATTTTTAGCCATTTTCATTCTTCTTTCTTTTTTATTTATTCATCTGTTACTTCTTCCCCCAAAAGGCCTAAATCATCAAGGCATTCAGGGCAATCGCACAACACTGTTGCATCATTAAATATGTAATAATGATATTCTGTGTTATCTGGTTCTTCAAAAGCACATTGTGGAATTTCTGCATTTGCTAACTTTGTGTAAAAATCAACATTTGCCAAATCTCTACGTTTCAAAAAGTAACCCTGATCACAGCCGTCATCATAATCCATATCCGCATCAGGTCTATAACCACCACGGATATCACCTAAGGTAAAGGCTATATCAGAATCAGCAGAAGTCTCATACACTAATAAAAAGCATTCTTTCCCTGCATAATCACTATGAATTTCCTTACCACCGGCAGCTACAGGAAATGAACTTTTGTGACCAGCAGCTTCCATATTAATTATATCTTGCTTTTTACCATTATCAAGCATTCCGGTCATTGCTTCCTGAACCGCAACAGAAATCATTTGTCTGTTCATTATACAATCATTAACTCTTTGAGTTTTTGAAACACCCCTATATACAGGAATAGCAACTGCAACGAGAATACTCATTACAACTACAACCAACATAAGTTCAACTAATGAAAAACCTTTTTTGTCGCGTAAAAATCTCATATTTTTCACCTCTACACTTCATAATAGCACAGGTTTGCTTTTTTTTCAAGAAAAATACTCAATCTTTAATATTTATTAATATTTATAGAGCGTTTTCAAAAGTGCAATTTCTCTTTCGTAACCATCAATATCATTAGGTGTTTCTAAAAAGAATGGTAAATCCTTTAATTTTTCGTGATTGATAATTCTTGTAATAGCTTCTATCCCTAAAAAGCCATCTCCTATTTTTTCGTGTCGGTCTTTATGGCTCTCAAATGGATTTTTAGTATCATTAAGATGAATTGCCTTTAATCTGTTGAGACCTATAATTCTATCGAATTCAGCTAAAACACCATCTAAATCATTGACAATATCATAACCGCCATCATAAACGTGGCAAGTGTCAAGGCATACACCTAATTTATCATTCAAGTTAACTTTGTCAATTATAGCCTTTATCTCCTCAAAGCTTCTGCCAACTTCACTACCCTTACCTGCCATAGTTTCAAGTAAAATAATAGTTTTCTGATTCTCAGTTATTACCTCATTAAGCATTGAAGAAATATAATCTATTCCGACCTCGGTACCCTGACTTACGTGACTACCAGGATGGAAATTATACATCGCACCCTCTATATTGTCAAGTCTCATAATATCGTCAAGCATCGTGTTTTTAGCGAACTCACGAAGCCCACTATCTTTAGCACAAGCATTCATTGTATATGGAGCGTGTGCTAAAACCGAAAGAATACCATTTTCTTTTCTGTATTCATTAAAAGCATTTATATCATCTAAATCAAGTGGCTTTGCAGCACCACCACGTGGGTTACGTGTGAAAAACTGAAATGCATTAGCACCAATTCTTACAGCCTCTTTACCCATAGCTAAGTAGCCACCTGAACTCGATAAATGGCAACCAATTTTAAACATCTTATTCTCCTAATTTATGAATAAACAAGCCACTTAAAAGTTTCGGCTCAAACCAGGTTGATTTTGGTGGCATTATTTTATTTGCATCTGCAATATCCATTAAATCCTCAAGTGTTGTAGGATACATTGAGAAAGCAACTGTCATATCTTCTTTAACTCGTCTTTCCAACTCTTTAAGACCTCTTATACCACCGATAAAGTCAATTCTTTTATCTGTCCTTGGGTCGCCAATATTAAGAATTGGTGATAAAAGATTGCTTTGAAGAATGGACACATCAAGTCTTTCAACAGGGTCGTTTTCATTAAATGCTCCTGACTTTGCCTTCAAAACATACCACTCGTTATCAAGATACATACCAAAAGTATGCTTTTCCTGTGGACTGAATGGCTCTTTGCTATCTGTTTTTTCTACTTGGAATTTATCTTCTATTTTATTTATAAATTCGTCTTTAGTATTACCATTAAGGTCTTTAACAACACGGTTATAATCCATTATCGAAAGCGTTTTTGCAGGAAATAAAACAGCTAAAAAGAAATTGAATTCTTCTGTGCCATTATACTGAGGATTTTCTTCACGGCGTTTTTTACCAACGTTAACAGCAGAAGCGCAACGATGGTGACCATCTGCAATATAAAATGCACCAGCATTCTCTAAAAGTGAAGAAAGCTTATTGTTCAATTCTTCGTCTTTAATTACCCAGACTGTATTAGCAATACCATCTTCTGTCCTGAAATCGTAAACAGGTGAATTGTCGTTTTTGAAATCTGCAACTATTCTGTCTACCTCGTCACATTCCTTATAGCAAAGGAAAATAGGACCAGTGTTAGCATCACAGGTGTCAACGTGACGGATGCGGTCTGCTTCTTTATCGGCACGGGTTAATTCGTGCTTTTTAATCTGGTTATTAATATAATCATCAATAGAAGCACAGCCAACAAGACCAGTCTGCTCTCTGCCATTCATTATCTGACGATAGATATAAAAGCATTTCTTTTCATCCTGCTTCATAACGCCATCTTTTTCGAGAGCTTCTAAATTTTCTTTAGCCTTTTTGTAAACTTCATCTGAATAAAGGTCAACACCTTTTTCTAAATCAATTTCGGCTTTATCAACGTGAAGAAATGAATAAGGGTTACCCTTTACCATTTCTCTCGCTTCATCGCTATTCATTACATCGTAAGGTAACGCTGCTACACGTGAAGCGTATTCTTCTGTGGGGCGTAATGCTTTAAATGGTTTGAAAACTGCCATAGCAAAAACTCCAATCGAAATATTTTTTATTCAAAACTGATTACTGTATTTTTCTCTGCAGATTCAAAAATAGCTTCCATAAGTCGCATAAGTCTTACCTGCTGAGCGTGAGTGATAAGAGGCTTTGCGCCATTTCTTAAACAATCATAAATATTATTATAATAATCTGCCCATTTAACCTCGATTTTTTCGAGTGGGAATTCTTTTATTGTTTCATCTGTTCTTGGTGCCATTGTTTTTGTAATACCTGCACCTGCCTGAATTGGCACTGCATCAAGCTTTTCCCAGTCTTTGATTTTTACGATTTTACCGTTCAAATCCCAGTCAGTAATAATTGCTGTACCATTCTCGCCACAAACGTACCAGCGTGGTGCTTCAATAAAGTTGTTGGTAAGAACTTCAACTACACAATCTGGTCCATCTTTGAATTTTATAAGTGTTCTGAAGCCGTCATCACACTCATCGTTTGTGATATGTGTAACAGTAGCATAAACTGACTCGATTGTTTTACCTTCGTTAATCATAAGAATCTGGTCAAGAAGATGAACACCCCAGTCAAATACCATACCACCACCGTGAACCTTTTCTTGACGCCAGTCACCAGGAATACCACGTGAACCATAAACTCGTGAATCAATTGAGAAAACACGACCTAATTCGTTTTTATCAATTATATTTTTAACAGTTCTGTAATCGTTATCCCAACGTCTGTTCTGATGAACTGTAAAGAGCTTGCCTGTTTCCTCAGAAACTTTTATCATATCTGCTAAATCTTCTGAGCACATTGTAACAGGCTTTTCAGAAATAACATTTTTACCTGCTTTCATAGCACGGATTGCAATATCCTTGTGACAGTCATTGTATGTAGCACAAACAATAAGCTCAACACTACTGTCTGCTAAAACATCTTCAAAGCTGTCATATGCTTTTACGCCAAGCTCACGTGCTATACTACATCTTTCCTCCTTGATATCATAGATACCAGAAAGATTAAAATTCTCAAATTTTGCTATGTTGTCAGCGTGGTATTTACCCATTCCACCGTAACCGACAACGACGGTATTAATTTTTTCCATATTTCCTATCCCTTTTCTTGAATTAAAAATTAAGAATTGAGAATTAAGAATTGTGGGGCAAGCCGATTATAAAACTATCCAACAAACTACTCGTTTCATTTATAGTTTTTGAAATATATAATGCCGACCGCAGGTCCCGAAATTTTCATTTTTCATTCTTAATTCTTAATTAAAATACGAAGTATTTTTTATATCCACCAAGCGTCTTTTAAATCTTCTTTAATTATGCATTTTTTAAGAAGCTCAACTGCCTTTTCGAGACCTTCATTCTGGCTCATTAATGAATCCTCGTGTTCAATAGAAATTGCATAATCGTAACCAACCATACGAAGATTACTCATAACGTCTTTCCAATAAAGCTCGTCATTACCATAACCTACTGAACGGAAAATCCATGAACGGTTAATTTCATCTGCATAAGATTTTGTATCTAATACACCATTTACTGCTGTGTTAATTTTATCAATCTTTGTATCTTTAGCGTGGAAATGGAATATTGCATCCCCTAAAGCACGGATAACTGCAACTGGCTCCATACCTTGCCAGATAAGGTGAGATAAGTCTAAGTTTGCACCGATTTCTTTACCAACTGCATTACGAAGCTTTAAAAGGCTTTCTGTATTATAAACACAGAAACCTGGGTGAAGCTCGAGTGCAATTTTATCTACACCGTGAGCTGTACTGAACTTAACAAACTCTTTCCAGTAAGGAATGAGAACTTCATTCCATTGCCATTCTAAAATTTCACCAAAATCATTTGGCCAAGGGCAAGTAACCCAGTTTGGATGCTTTGCAGTTTCACAGTCACCAGGGCAACCTGAGAATGTATTAATCTGGTGAACACCTAATTTTTCTGCTAAAAGAACTGCTTTTCTTAAATCATCGTCAAAGCTCTTTGCAATTTCTTTATTCGGATGCACAGGGTTACCGTGACAGCTCAAAGCACTGATTTCAACATTATATTTTTTAAGAAGCGCTTTAAACTCTTCTAATGCTTTGTCATCATTTAAAAGTATGTCAGGATTTGCGTGTGCATTACCAGGGTAACCACCACAACCGATTTCTACCATCTCGAGACCTAATGATGAAAAATATTTTAAAGCTTCTTCTAAAGATACGCTACCTAAAAGATTTGTAAGAACACCTAATTTCATATTATTTAACCACCCTTAAAAATTTTCTTTAAGCCATTTGTAGCTTCTTGCGATATCCTCGAGACCTGTTGGTACAGGGTCATCATTTTCTAAAATTACCCACTGGAGTCCAATTGCTTTAACACCTTTTACAATATCAAGTAAATCATTTTCGCCTTCGCCTAATGCCATTGGCTTATGGTCTTTACCATCTTTTATGTGAATCAAAGCAATCTGGTCTTTTTTCTCTACGAGATACTCTGAATTCTTAATACCTGCACAGAAACTCCAGTATGTATCAACTTCTAATTTACACTGTTCGCCAATGATATCCATTGCGGTTTTACCATCCTTCAAATCCGTAAATTCTTCTGTGTGGTTGTGGTAGTAAGTATTCATACCGATTTTTTCTGCTTCTTTATTAGCGTTACCTAATACATCTGCAGTATTTTTTGCTTCTTCATAAGTAGAGTGTGGCGCACCACCAACACCTAAATATTTAGTACCGAGTGTTTTGTGGAATTCCAATGTTTTTGCGAGGTTGTCGCCTTCAAATGCATCAAGACCTAAATGTGTACCAACTATTGTAAGACC
>JAZNCY010000253.1:0-13688 GCA_045587825.1 Acutalibacteraceae bacterium | reverse complement strand
TAAATTATCAAGATTTATTAAGCGTTGATGTTTGAGTAGTACTTTTTGAGTACTTCAACAGCCTTCTGGCAGTTTGCTGCATATGAATCTTCTGAAATATCATAATAACCATCGAAGTCTTCGCTTGGGCCAGCATTCTTGTAGAATTCTGAACCGTCAGCATCTGTCATACCCATAGCAACGAATGAAGAAGCAGGAACTTCACCGCCCTGTGCAATATCGTTAACGATATATGAACGGTCGAAGAGAAGTGCGATAGCATTTCTGATTTCTTGTTGTGCTTTTTCTTTTTCTACACCTGTAAGTTCGCTACCTGGAAGAAGGTCTTCGTTGATGTTCCAGCATACATAGTAAGTACCGATTTGACCAGCAACAACGAATTCATTTGCATAATCCTTTTTGAGAGTTGCAATTTCGTTTGTTGGAACGTCATCGATAAGAAGCCAAGAACCATTTTTGAAGTTTGAAAGCATGTTGTTAGCGTCATCTGAAAGGAACATTTTGATTTCTTCCATCTTAACGTCAGCAGCTGCAAAGTAGTTAGGGTTCTTCTTAAGTGTGATTACACTGTTGTGATCCCAAGAAGCCATTGTGTATGGACCATTGCAGATATAAGTAGAAGGATCTGTAGCCCAAGCTTCGTTACCATATGCTGAAGAGTGTACTGGATAGTATGTTGGGAAAGCAAGGAGCTCATTCCAGTAGTTTACAGCGTTTTCGATTGTAATTGTGATTGTGCCAGCAGCATCATCAGCAATTGCATTGAGTTTCTTTTCGCCTGTTGTATCTTCTTGCATTTCTGCATAACCGTCAACGATTTCGAACATGTAACCATAGTCAGCTGCAAGTTCTGTTGACGCTGCACGGTTCCAAGAATTAACGAAGTCTGAAGCTTTAACTTCATCACCGTTTGACCATTTCATGCCTGAACGGAGTTTATATGTGTAAGTAACTGTACCATCTTCGTTAACTACACCTTCTGGAAGTGCTTCAGCTGCATCTGGAGCAATAACAAGTTTACCTTCTGCATCCTGAGCCCATTTTGCAAGACCTGAGAAGAGGTGAGCAACTGTTGTTGCACCGTCAACTGCACTGTTGAGTGCTGGGTCAAGTGTTTGTGGTTCTGATGCAAGACATACTGAAATAGAATCTGTTTTACCAGCTACGTCTGTATTCATGAAATACTTGTAACCGAGTGGGTTTGAATAGAAACCGTTAACTGATTCATCAATCATATAAAGGTCTGTGTAGTAGTAAAGAGGAACGATACAGCCTGTTTCCATAAGCATATCTTCTGCAAGGTGCATCATTGCATAACGAGCTTCTGAGTCTGTACAAGCTTTGATTCTCTGAATGAGAACGTCATATGTTTCTGCCCATGTGCCATTTTCAACCTTATCTTCTAAGCCATAAGCTGTAAGGTCAAGGTTATACATTTTAAGGTCTTTATGAGCGCCTTTACCGAACTGAACGTCGTTGTTACCTGAACCTGAAGTCCACATATCAAGGAAGCTGATTGGGTCATTGTAGTCAGCGAGCCAACCGTTTCTTGCTACTGAATATTCACCATTCTTACGTGTCTCAAGGAATGTGTTCCATTCTTGGTTCTGAAGATTCATTGTGATACCAGCACTCTGAAGAGCACTCTGAAGGTATTCACCAATAGCCTTATGGCTATCACTTGTGTTGTAAAGGTATGTGAGTGTAGGAGCTTCAACTTGCTTAACATCTTTGCCACCATTACCGCCACAAGCAGCGAGAGAAAGTAACATAGTTAAAACAAGAATTACTGCAAGTAATTTTTTCATTGTTTTCTACCACCTTTTCTTACTTTTGTTTTTAAAATTTTATTTATATAAATACTTTAATGGATGCACGCCATAAAGTATAAATATACCCATATTATCCGTTGATTTCTTCAACTCTGTGGCAAGCCACAAAATGACCTTTTGAAATCTCTCTGAATTCAGGAACTTCTTCAGCACATCTCTCACAAGCATATTCGCATCTTGTTCTGAAAGGACAGCCTGATGGAGCATTAAGTGGTGAAGGAATATCACCTGAAAGTGGAATACGGTTATTGAGTCTTGCAATCTTAGGGTCTGGCATTGGAACTGCTGACATAAGTGCTTTCGAATATGGGTGTAATGGTCTTTCATAGATTTCGTTAGCATCTGTAAGTTCAACCATTTTACCTAAGTACATAACCGCAATTCTGTTACTTATATGACGAACAACAAGAAGGTCGTGAGCAATAAAGAGATAGGTAAGTCCTAATTCCTCCTGCAATTCGCCAAACATATTAACAACCTGTGCCTGAATTGACACGTCCAGTGCAGAAACAGGTTCGTCACAAACGATAAACTCAGGGTTAACCGCAAGAGCACGTGCAATACCGATTCTCTGGCGTTGACCACCTGAAAATTCGTGAGCATAACGAGAAGCGTGTTCACTGTTAAGACCAACTCTTGACATAAGCTGAAGCACTCGTTCTCTGCGCTCTTCTTCAGTTTTATATAACTTATGAATATCTAAAGGCTCTGCAATAATATCAGAAACAGTCATTCTTGGGTTGAGTGAAGAATAAGGGTCCTGAAAAACCATTGTGCTCTTTTTACGATATTCAGTAATATCTGCTTTAGTCTTTAATGGTTTACCATCATAAATTATTTCACCAGAAGTTGGTTTATATAAGTGAAGAAGTGTTCTACCAACAGTAGTTTTACCACAACCAGATTCACCAACAAGACCTAATGTTTCACCTTTATTAATTGAGAATGAAACATCATCAACAGCCTTTAATGGTTTTGAAGAAAACACACCTGTACTAATATCAAAATACATTTTAAGGTTTTTGACCTCTATAAGTGGAGAGTTATTTTTATCACTCATCTTTTGCTACCTCCCCATCTTTTTTATCTTCAATTTCTATTGTGCCATCTTCAATGCCTTTTTTAACGTTCATCCAACAAGCAGCTGCATGGTCGTCATTAATGAGCATTCTCTCAGCATTCTGCTTAATACAGATTTTCATTGCCACATCACATCTTGGCGCGAATGGACAACCCTTTGGCATATTGAGAAGGTCAATAGGTGTACCAGTAATTGGTTTTAACTTCTGACCGAATGTATTTGTTGTAGGAATAGAACGAAGAAGACCTTTTGTATATTCATGACGTGGGTTGTAGAAAATTTCATCTGCTGTGCCCTGTTCGCATATAGAACCAGCATACATAACGATAACTTCGTCACACATCTGTGCCACAACGCCAAGGTCGTGAGTAATCATAATAATAGCCATACCTAATTCCTTCTGTAAAGAAGTCATAAGGTCTAAAATCTGAGCCTGAATAGTAACGTCAAGCGCTGTTGTAGGCTCGTCAGCAATAAGAATGTCTGGCTCGCAAGCAAGAGCCATAGCAATAACAACTCTCTGTCGCATACCACCTGAAAGCTCATGTGGATATTGCTTCATTCTCTTTTCAGGCTCATTAATGTTTACAAGACGGAGCATCTCAACTGCTCTTTCTTTAGCCTGTTTTTTGTTTCTACCAGTATGAAGCAAGATTGCTTCTGTTAACTGGTGACCAATAGTATGAGTCGGGTTAAGAGAAGTCATAGGGTCCTGGAAGATGATAGAAATCTTGTTACCTCTTACTTTTCTCATTTTCTTTTCGCCTGCGTTAACTAATTCTTCACCGTCAAGCTTTATAGAACCACCTACAATTTTACCTGTAGATGCTAAAATCTGCATTATGGAATATGCTGTAACCGATTTACCTGAGCCAGATTCACCAACAATACCGAGAACCTTGCCCCTGTCTAACTGGAATGATATACCATTAACTGCTTTTACTTCGCCAGCATCTGTAAAGAACGATGTGCGAAGGTCATTCACTTCAAGCAATACCATTTTTAAAATCAGTACCTTTCAAAAATTTTCTTAGTCATTGAGTTTTGGGTCGAAAGCATCTCTTAAACCGTCACCTAAAAGGTTAAGTGATAAAACTATAAGAGAAATAACGATTGCCGGAATAATAAGTCTTGATGGATATGAGTTTATTCCGTTTAATGCATCAGATGCGAGAGAACCTAAAGATGGCATTGGTGCATTAACGCCAAGACCCAAGAATGAAAGATAGCTCTCTGTGAAAATAGCACTTGGAATCTGAAGTGCTGTTGAAATAATAATAACGCTGATACAGTTTGGCATAAGGTGTTTGAAAATAACCCATTTGCCACGAGCACCTGCAGCACGTGCTGCAAGAACATATTCCTGTTCTCTTAATGAAAGAATCTGACCACGGATAAGACGTGACATAGAAACCCAGTAAAGAACGCCGAATACTATAAACAAGCTTATAATATTAGCACCTATCTGCTCAAGAACAGTGCCTTTTATAATTTCATCCAAGTTAGTCTGCTTTAAAGCAGAAGCAAGTAAAATTATAAGAAGCATATCTGGTAAAGAGTATATGATATCAACTATTCTCATTATAACAAGGTCAACCTTGCCACCACAGTAACCTGCAATAGAACCGACGGTCATACCTATAATAAGAACGATAATACTTGCAAAAAAACCAACTGCAAGAGAAATTCTTGCGCCGTAAACAACACGAATGAAGTAGTCACGGCCTTGTGAGTCAGTACCGAAAATATGTGGGAATATTTTCTCGCCTGCTTCTATTCTCTGGAGTTCTGTTTCACCATATTCAAATGGTGCTAAGTTATTATAAGAAGCATCAACTGGTTTACCTAACTGAACACCTAACATCTGGTCGTATGAATAAGGTATGAAAAGTGGAAGTAAAATACTACTGAGTACAACAAGCACAACAATAATAAGGCTAATGAGTGCCACTTTGTTTTTTACAAATCTTTTAACACCATCACGGAAGAAGGTAGTTGATGGTCTCATCTGTACCATATATGCTTTTTCTTCTTCAGTCGCTGGTAAAAATGCATCAACATTAAGATGCATACTGAAAAGCTTTTTCATTGATAAATTCCTTTCTTATTGAGTTTCCTTTTAGCTTTATTCTATCACTCTAACTTAATACGTGGGTCAATAATCTTGTAAAGAATATCACTGATAAGGTTCATAACTACAATAAGAATAGCAAGAACAATAGTAGTACCCATAATAAGTGTGTAGTCACGGTTAATAATACTGCTTACGAATGCTCTGCCTATACCAGGAACTGCGAAAATCTGCTCAACAACAAGTGAACCTGTAACAATGTAAGCAAGCATTGGACCAAAATATGTTACAACTGGAATAAGCGCATTTTTAAGAGCGTGACCAAAAATAATTTTTGTTCCTGAAACACCCTTTGCTTTAGCAGTACGGATATAATCCTGACCTAAAACATCGAGCATTGAGGACCTTGTAAGTCTTGTAATATTCGCCATTGGTGACAATGAAAGTGTTATAATTGGCAACACAAGACCACCAGCCTCAGAGCCGTTAGCAGGGAACAACGCCAGCTGAACTGTGAAGAAGAGTAACAAGAATGTACCCATAATGAATGATGGCATTGAAACGAAAGCTGTTGTCATAACCATTATAACTCTGTCTATAAACTTATTTCTTCTGAGCGCTGCAACTGAGCCTAAAACTGTACCACAGATAAGAGCAATTACTGCAGCTACTGCACCGAGCTTTGCAGATGTTTTCATACCATCAGCAATAATATCTATAACATCACGGCCTCTTTGTTTAATAGATGGACCGAAATCAAAGCCTGTTATAATATCCTTAAGATATGTGATATATTGCTCGAACAATGGTTTATCGAGACCATATTTTGCTTCGAGTGCCGCTTTAGCTGCTTCTGAAATAGCCTTTTCACCAAGGAATGGGCCGCCAGGAACGGCGTGCATTACAAAGAATGTAATTGTAATAACAATTAACACAGTCAAAAGCGATAAGCCTATTCTTTTTAATATGTACCATAAAGTTTTTGTGTTCATTTTTTTACCTTGACTTTCTCTTTGGATTTACTTCTCTATACTTAAAAAACACTTCCGCATTTTTAGATATATTGTTCATAATACCATAAACACACGCATTTTGCAAGATATATTTTAATACTTTATCGTAATAAATTAAGGAATTAGGAAATAGGAAATAGAACCTAGGGAACACAGCTTCCTAAAAATCAAGTTATCCTATCATTTAATGTCGATTTTAACACCAACAAAAATGATAGGATAATTCAATTTACAAATAATCTATTTCCTATTTCCTATTTCCTATTTCCTATTTCCTAATTATTTACTCGCTCTGAATGCAGCAATCGCTTCATCATATTCCTTCATAGTTTCTTCTGTTGGAATATATTCTTTTCTTTCAGTATTAGCGATTGTTGGTGGGTTGCCCTTTGAATCGTAGCAAGGAGTTAAGAAATCATTTTCCCAGAGTTTTCTGTCTTCTTCTTTTCTGAAGTCAGGAATATCGTAAGGTGTACCATATTCCATAGCACTTCTGTGACCTAAAATTGCAACTGAAGCCATTGTTGTAGCAAAATACTCATCAAACATAGGCTTTCTGTTTTCGCGGATACTGTTGAAGAATTCACGAACTATAAAGAAGTCACCACCGCCGTGACCAGCTTTTTCTGCTGCTTCTTTTGCTTCTGGCTCAAAATCTGCTTCGTAGCTTGATACTCTTTCCATACCCTCTGGAGTATGCTCGTCATTGAATGAAAGAAGAACCTTTCCATCTTCTGCGCGAAGATTTTCAATCTGACCTAATTCACCACAAACTCTGTATGTGTTAGCGTGACCGCCGAAGTGTGACCAGCCTGTTACGCGGAATACAGAATCGTCATCGTTAAGGCAAGTAACAACTGCACTTCTGTCAGGTAAACGCCAGTAAAGACTACCGCCACCATTTTCTTCATTGAGTGGTCCGAAAATAGGCATTGCAGTAACTCTTTTTGGGAATGCACCTGTGATATACATAAGTGGGCCTAAAGAGTGAGTAATGTAATAAATTCTTGGAATATGATATCTCCAGTGTTTTGAAGATGGGCAATATTTATTAATATCATCCTGATTAAGAATTGGATGGTTATATTCACCCTCTGCAAATAAAGCCTTACCGAGTACTCCTGACTGGTAAACCTTACGCATTTCCTGATTAAATTTCATAAATGGATAGTTTTCAGCAATCATATAGTAAGCGTTACTCTTTTCAACTGCTCTGACAAGTGCTACACCCTCACCCATTGAGATATTTGAAGTACATTCACTTAAAACGTGAATATTTTTCTCTAATGCTTTAATAGCGTAAGGTGTATGCTCGTGGAAATAGTTGCAAAGGAAAACTGCCTCTAATCCCTCGTGATTTATAAATTCATCAAAATCAGTATATGTAGCAATACCTTCGTGGTCTTCTCTTGCTTTTTTGAGCTTTTCTTCATCAAAATCGCAAACTGCAACAACTTCACCATTGTTAGCCTTTACGCCGTCATAAAAGCCACTACCACGACCTAAACCAAATATACCGAATTTAATTGTTTTTTCCATAGTAATACCTCCGTTGGTAACAAAAATATGCAACTATATTTTATCACATTGTTAAAATTTGTAAATATATTTTTACTATAAAATAAAAATTATTTTGTTGGTAATGGTCTGTGTTTTGCTGTAAATTCTGATGCTTCAATTTTTATTATTGCAACAACAGACGCCAACTTTTCATTGAACTCAAAATCTTTATTCACCTGAGTTTTCATAAGTATTTTAAGACCTTTTTGTTTTTCTTCTGAATCTTCAACTATTGTAGCAATACCTTTTCCCATAACTGAAGAATAGCTTATACCATACCTACAAGCAACATCACCATCAAATGGCACTAAGTCACATTCCATCTCAAAAAACACTTTTGGATTTTTTCTTATAATATCAAGCTTTCTGCCAACTGTTGCGCCGTGAAGCCAAAGTGTAAGCTTTTCATTTTCATAAGTATACCCATAATTCATAGGTACAACATAAGGCTCGTCATTATCTACCATACCGATATGTACTACCTTTGATTTGTCAAGAATTTCTAATATTTTATCTATATCAAAAATTTGATGTTCTCTGCGTGTCATTCCGTTCATTTTTTCTTTTTCCTTTTCTTTTTTATAACAAATGCAATTCCCGTTATTATGGCAGCAACCACAATTACACCGCCAACAACACATATTATAAGTGTTTTACTACCACCTTGCATTTTAGTAATATCTATTTGGGAAATACTTTTTTCAAAATCAACTACTGCTACAACCATTTCTGATTTTTCACTATTATCTTTTCTCAATGGATTATTAATAGCATACAGATATTTTCCATCTTTTGAAAAAGCAATAGAATTACTATATCCTGCATTGTTCTCTGCGATATATGGAATCACGTGTGGTATCGTTACCCAATTATCACCATTGTCATTACTTATAAATAAATCACTACCTGTATGGCTTTCGCCCTTTCTCATAAAAGTACCACTTACTATAAGTGTACCGTTTTCACCACCAACCGGAGTCCACGCACAAAAAGGTGCAGAGCCAAGCGCTTTTGTGCCATTTAAATTTATTATCTCGTAACCGATAAATTCAGGGTCTCCCCAATCAAGCCCGTTTTCTGAATATCGGGAATACACAGGATTTCCCTCTATACCATCTTTATCCACGACTTCATACACCATAAAATATCTGCCATCACCAAGTCTTGTAACAACAGGCATACCTGGTCGCTCTTCATAAATTTTACTCGCTACAACATCGGTTGCTTCACTCCAGTTTTCCAAATCACTTGACGTTTTATAAACTATTTTCTGTGAATGCTCTGTACCGGAATCATCTGAATAGTAGCAAACAAGTCTACCATCATCAAGCTGTAATAAAAATGGCTCCCATACGCCCTCTTCAAGACCGCCACCACTTGCTACTACAACACCTTGGTCTAACGTGTAACCACCATCTGTACTGAAATAAAGTCTTATGTATGATTCTTTTTTATGTTCAGGGTCTATTGAGCAACCAGCTAAAATAATAGTACCCTTTTTATATTTTCCACAATCTTTTTCCAATTCAAAAAGAAACGGATTCCACTCAGAATTAGCACCAGTAAGAGTATCGGTAACATAAGTTATAATCTCCCAATTAGCGCCATTATCTGTGCTTTTATAAATCGGGTATCTTGGCTTATATTCTTCAAGTCCTGCATTAAGCTCACAATGAGTCGCAAGAATAGTGCCATCATCAAGAACTAACAATCTACCATACTGCACACCACATCCCCACCAATCAGGTTCAGATGTTTTGAGAACAGCTGCAGATTCATCTACAAATCCCTCATTTGCAAAGGCAGTTACAGTAAGAGAAAATAAAATCAACAACAATAAAATTGCAGAAAAAATGCATTTCTTGTAGTTTTTCACTATCTTCCCCCCTATTTATCAATCGAATGCATTAATTATACTCGAAATAAGATTATTGATAAGACTCATTATCGCTCTGAGCATTACACTTTCAGCACTTTCTGGTATATATTCAGCATCTGTACCAGTACCACCATAGCAACCAATGTTGTTACTAACTATTTCGTTACCGAAAAAGTCAGTTGTTATGCCGTCATCAATTTTAACGCCACCACCAATAAGCGGTGAATCTTTTGAAAGAGTAAAACTGTTTATATCAGAAGATTTCCCACCGGTAAAGCCAGGAAGAATATTTCTTGACCTTATATCTACAAGCGGAGATAATGCATTGTAGTAACAGTTGTTTTCATAAACGTTTTTTCTTGTAGGGTCAAAATCGTATGCAAAATGCTCACCATCTGCAAGAACAATAATGTTGTTTGCAACGTATGAATTATACATATTTTTAAGCTGGAATTCGCCACAATTTATAATTGTATTATTATAAAAACTGAACTCGTGCTCACCACAACTACCAACTGCAGTTGTTGAACGTCCGACATTATCGTTTACAGAAAGACAGTAACGGACTGTGTTCCCGTGATGACCACTGTAATTCGGGTTATTACACATAAAACGAATGTTGTCGTGAGAATAAATATACTGATAAGTGCAGTTGTTTGTGTGAGAGTCAAAGTCGACTGCCATACCATCACCAAAGTTTTTCTGACCTGCTATTTCACAGTATTGAATAGTACTGTTTTCGCTACCCCAGAACCACATTGCCGCAGTAAAATACTCAATTTCACCATTTTCGTCAACGCCCTCACCCTGACAGCAATTAATTGCACGGCAATTTGTAACCAAAGCACCATCGCACATACCAACTATAACTGCCTCTGCATCCATCTCGTGAAAATAGCAATTTTCAATGAGTAAGCCCTCGTTATAAACAGGGTCAATTTCTTCTTCAGTTTCACACCAAGGGAGTTGCTGGTCATTCCACGAACCCCAAATCATAAAACCATTTGCACAGTTATATACTTCGCAGTTTCTTATTGTAAGGTTATTCACAGCATATCTTGACCTTGCAGGAAGACCTTTAACCATAACTGCCGCTCTGCCAACTGCCGCACCGTTTGTGTTATCATCACGGCTGTGCACTTTATAGTTTTGCATATCTTCAAAATAAACATTATCAATAATAATGCCCTCTGAAGTCTGGTTTAATGTATCAATCCAGATACCACCACCATTAGGTGCTTTAATATGTAAATTTGAAATTGTTACATAAGAGCAATCAAAAAGACGGAAAACCTCAGTTTTTTCATCTGTTTTTAAAATTGCTCTTTCCCCTTCACCATAAGAAGAAATAACAACCGGATTTTCTTTTGTACCACTACAAGTAAGCAAAACTGCACACTCATATTCGCCACCATTTTTAAATAAAAAATGAGTACCTGGTCCTATATTAAGTTCTTTAAGACCATCAATAGTCTTTATTGGGTGGTCAATATCTGTACCACTATTTCTATCATCACCATTTATTGCATCAAAATAGTAATAATTTTTAGAATTTTCTAAAGCAAAAGCAGAAACACTCACACAACTGAAAATAACAGTAATTGCAATGATTAAAGATAGAATTTTAATTGATTTTTTCATAATAACACTCCTTTTATCCTTTTATTCTCCACTTTTGTTGCATTATAACACACGGCTCTTCTTCTGACTGAGTCGCATAAAAAACAGTAATCAAATCACCATTAGGAAGTTCGACTGTTGTAGGGTAACCTATATCGTCACTTTCTGCATTTTCATAAATACGAATATCTTTTTCCCAAGTTTCGCCGTTATCAATGCTCACCATAAGCATAATTCCGTAAGGCATCTTTCTTCTGCCATAAGTTGAAATAAGTACACCTGAGCTTAACATAAACAAGTGTGGTGGCGCTCCACCATCTTTTTCGAGAAGCATTTCTGGCTCACTCCAGGTTTTGCCCCCATCATCAGAGATACTCTGAAAAACTGTGAAAAGCGTTTCTTCTCCGCCATCAAAAAGCTCTCGGTTTTCTGCACGTATATGGCACACAAGTCTCCCGTTTGGCAATTCGAGCATATGTGGTTCATTAAGAACAACGTTTTTATCGGACGAAATTATTTTTCCGACAAGTTCTGTTTCGCCAGTTTCTGTATTAAGACGGCGAACTTCAATACCAGCAAAAATATCACTGAAAACAGTACCAGCCCACAAAACAGTACCATCTCGAAGCTCTATAGGACCGTGAGGAGAAGTTATTGGTGAATGATGAATTTCGCCAAACGTTACGCCACAATCTTTACTTATTCTGAAAAGTGCCCCTAAATATTTTTTCTCATCATCCTGAGTAATTGTGTCTATATAACTCTGAACATAATTATTTTCTTTATTATGCTCTCTTTGCATCTTGGCAGAATTATTAAATGTTGTAAAAATAACTCCCCTCTCACCAAACGGACAAATTCCTGCATCTCTGTCATCAAGAGGTGTATCAATAACCGGTGCAGGAATAGTATATGTTTCACCGTCATCAGAACTGTATGAAACAACTGATTTTCCAAATGGACAAATATGCTCAAGTCTGTAACCAGAAGCACCTACAGCAATTTTCCCATTTTGCAAACGAACCGCAGTAGGCCAGGCAAAATAGCCGTGTTTACTGTGCGGATTTGACATTATTACCTTTGGTTTCCCAATAAGTTCTATTTTCATTTTACACCTCAAAAAATGTATAAATATGGTATTATTATATCATTGTATATTGCTATTTGCAACAGGGATGATTAAAAGATGATTTGACCCTTTGGGTCATAATTTGATGCTTTGCATCATGATTTCTCGCTTCACTCCATTATTTGAATTGCCTGTAAAATGCACCACAGGTGCAATTTATGGCAACGCCAATTCATGCGTCGTAAGACGCTATTCATGCCCATAAGGGCAATTCATTAAATAAAAATATCCGCCCATCTTTCGATGGACGGAATTTTTATTACTCTGAATACCCTTTGATTGCTTCCTGTGGGGCAGTTAGCAAAGTGGGGAAAGCCTGTATTTAAACTCTCTTTTTCATTAACCCATGTTTGTTACAGTAAATGTACAAATATCCCCTGCCTCTGAATTGCATACGAGTTTCTGCATTGCCCTCAGGGTAAAATTTTACAAACTGCACTCTATCAGTTGTTAAATATGCAATAAACGAGATATAGTGGTCTTTACTCATAGAATGACTTATAGTTATAAAATGCTCATCCTCTACTCTTTCAATAGTTATTTCGTGATTATCATCAATATCTTCTGTCTCAAGTGGTGGGAGCGTAATTCCACAACAACTTATAAGAGTGTCACCCGTAGTTCGTATAATATTTCCACACAAAGGGCAAACATAAAATCTGGAGAGTAAAATATTTGAAGAGATATTTTTATTTATAATAGTATCTCCCGACATCAATTCCATCACCGAAACACCAAGGGCTTTTGCCAAAGGCTCAATCAACGTTATATCGGGTAAGCCCTTTGCTGTTTCCCATTTTGAAATCGCTTTACCGCTGACGCCAAGTACATCTGCCAACTGTGTTTGTGTTATCCCCCTTTTTTCACGCAAGGTTTTGATAGTTACTCCCGTTATATATGTATCCATATAAGTCACCTCACAAACAATTATACTGCCTTGTCATCCATACTGCAACCTACTCTGCGTAGACATAGAAATCCCCACCGAAAATCGGTGGGGATTCGTTTAATTGTTTGTTTTTCCGAATAATTCAGTTAAGAATTAGTCCTTGATTGCTGCCTGTGGTGCGGTTAGCGAAGTGGGGAAATGTCAGCTACTCGACAAATTGGAATTTATCTCTTAGTTATTTTTTTGCACCAAGTCCATTTTCCACATTTAGTACACTTCAACAATCTTCTGGTTGGCGTTTGCATCAACAAGGCAATCTCTTTATATTTAGGAACAAACATATGTTGACAGTTCTTACATTCATAATACCCTGTCTCTACCTTAAATTTAAGAGCAATAATGCAAGGAATTATAAATAGTATAATAGACGCGATTATCAAAAAGTCTTGAAATCCACATCTAGGGATAAGGAGTGATATTAAAGTCATCAGACAAACAAGTGCTGCCAGGCTGGTTGCGACAATCACATAAGCGGAATGCCGCAGGCGTTTATGATATCTTTCCTCATTTTTTGCCATCTGAAAAATCAGTTCATTTAATTGTTCATCCTTTTG
>JAZNCY010000252.1:0-3839 GCA_045587825.1 Acutalibacteraceae bacterium | reverse complement strand
ATAATTTTGAAGAACTTGAATTTAAATATACTCACGATGATAGTCTTTTTCCAAGTAAATCATATATCTTAAACGCAGAATATAATGTAAAAGATTATATTTCAGAGAAAGAACTCGTTCAGAAAGAATATTATTTTGATGAAAAATATTCTTCCGAAATTTATGTAGAAAATTATGTGTTTGCGGTTTTAGATATAGAACGATATAATCTAAAATATCCTAAATATTTAGCGTTAATCGGTTATTCTGATAATGAGCATAAAATTGTTTACATTTATTTTGAATGTCAGGACCTTGATTATATTGATAATTGGGAAGAGTTTATAATTAATGAATGTAATTGGTAGAAAATATTTTTTATTCATTTCAAGTTGACAAATTCAAAAAATATGCTATTATGTATTAGTACGAAACTTCAGGGCGGGGTGTAATTCCCCACCGGCAGTAAAGTCTGCGAGCCAACTCTGGTTGATTGGGTGAAATTCCCAAACCGACGGTATAGTCCGGATGAAAGAAGATTTCTTGTATTTATGATATTTTCATATTTTACGAAACCTTTTATTATTCGCCCTGAGTCTTTCGGGGCGATTATTTTTTTGAAAGGTGTTGTATTTAATGAAAACAAAATACACAAACAAACAAAATCTCCAAAGGCTCACAACGGCAGGTGTTCTTGCGGCACTCTCATTAGTGTTAATGGTTACAATCCGCTTTCCGATTTTTCCATCTGCGCCATTTTATGAGATGGAATTTTCAGATGTACCAATTCTTTTGTGTTCATCACTTTTAGGCCCAGTTTATTCAATCGTAACACTCTTTGTTGTTTGTCTTATTCAGGCAACTACCGTTAGTGCTTCAAGCGGAATTATCGGCTTCTTTATGCACTTTGTTTCATCAAGTCTTACAATTTTAGTTGTTTGGTTTGTAAGAAAGAAAATTGATGGCGTAAAAGGTGTTATAATTTCTAATGTTTTGGGTGTTATTGTTATGACACTTGTTATGATTCCTATGAATATGTGGATGGTTTCTAAATTTATGGGAATTGATATTCAAGGCTTTATTAACGGCTTTTTAGCAGTATGTGTTGGTTTTAACCTTATTAAAGCAACGGCTAATCTTACTATTTTCAGTTTGATTTCACCGATAATCTCTAAAGAATTCAATAAATTGTTTAATAAATAATTTTTAGTGTGGGTACATTGTTGCGATGTATTCACACTTTTTCTTTTAAAGAAAATATTATTGAATTCTTTTTATGTAAAAACTATTGACAAATCCTTGTAAACTTTATAAAATCTATACTACAGTATTATGTAAAAATAAATTTTAGGAGTTGTTTTTATGGTTTTCGAGAAACTTAAAACAATCATTATTGAAGAATTCGAAATTGAAGAAGAACTTATCACAATGAACACTTCACTCACAGACGAGCTTGACATTGATTCACTTGACCTTGTTGACCTTGTTATGACTGTTGAAGATGAGTTTTCAATTGAGCTCCCTGATGAAGCATTAGAGGGTATGAAAACTATTGGCGATTTAGTTAAATATATTGAAGAAAATTAATTAGAAAAGAGTATTATTATAATGGCAGATCAGAAAAAAATGGTTGAAGCAATCACATCTATGGATGTTGACTTTGCTCAATGGTACACAGACGTTGTAAAAAAGGCAGACCTTGTTGACTATTCAAGCGTTAAGGGTTGTATGATTATCCGTCCTTATGGCTACGCTATCTGGGAGAATATTCAAAGAATTCTTGACGGTCATTTTAAAAGAACTGGTCACGAGAATGTTTATATGCCTTTATTTATTCCAGAAAGTCTTTTACAAAAAGAAAAAGACCACGTTGAAGGCTTTGCACCAGAAGTTGCTTGGGTTACATACGGTGGTAGCGAAGAGCTTGAAGAAAGACTTTGTGTAAGACCAACTTCAGAAACACTTTTCTGTGAGCACTACGCAAAAATTATTCAATCTCACAGAGATTTACCAAAGCTTTACAACCAATGGTGCAGTGTTGTCCGTTGGGAAAAAACAACAAGACCATTTTTAAGAACAAGAGAATTCTTATGGCAAGAAGGTCACACAGTTCACGCTACCGCTGAAGAAGCTATTGTTGAAACAGAACAAATGCTTAACATTTATGCTGACTTCTGTGAAAAATCTCTTTGTATGCCAGTTGTAAAAGGTAAAAAGACTGAAAGTGATAAATTCGCTGGTGCAGTTTCTACTTATGCTATTGAAGCACTTATGCACGACGGTAAAGCTCTTCAGGCTGGTACATCTCACTACTTTGGTGATGGCTTTGCAAGAGCATTTAATATGACTTATCAGGATAAAGAAAATAAACTTTCTTACGTTCACCAGACATCCTGGGGCGTTACTACAAGACTTATTGGTGCTCTTATTATGTCACACGGTGATAATAACGGTCTTGTGCTTCCACCAGACGTTGCACCAATTCAGGTAGTTATTCTTCCAATTGCTCAGCATAAGGAAGGCGTTTTAGACAAGGCTTACGAGTTAAAAGAAAGACTCGCAAAATCTTTCAGAGTTAAGGTTGACGATAGCGAGAACTCTGCTGGCTGGAAATTCGCTGAATACGAGATGAAGGGTGTTCCGCTTCGTCTTGAAATAGGACCTAAAGATATTGAAAATAATCAATGTGTTTTAGTTCGTCGTGATAACAGAGAAAAAATCTTTGTTTCTCTCGATAATCTTGAGGCTGAAATTACAAAAGCTCTCGAAGATTTTGCTAAAGCAATTTATGACAAAGCACTTGAGAACTTAAATAAACATACATTCGCTTGTACTACAATCGATGAAATTAATAAAGCACTCGCTGAAAATGGTGACGGCTTTATTAAGGCTATGTGGTGTGGTGAAGAAGAATGTGAGGACAAAGTTAAAGAGCTTACAGGTGTTGGCTCACGTTGTATTCCATTCGAGCAAGAAAATCTCTCTGATAAATGCGTTTGCTGTGGCAAGCCTGCTACACAAATGGTTTACTGGGGCAAGGCATATTAATTCGGAATGTGGAATTCGAAATTCGGAATTTTAATTAGTTTATAAAAGCAACTCAGTTAATTGATTCTTTAAGTCAGTTAACTGAGTTTTTGTGTTAAAATATAGATAAAAATTTTCTTGATTAATTTTTAATATTTTGATATATTTAAACTAAGAAATAAAGTGTAAAGGAATAAAGTAAATGATTTACACGAGCCTAACTAAAAAAGCCTTAAAACTCTGTTTTGAAGCTCATAAAGAGCAGGTAGATAAAAGCGGTATGCCTTATGTGTTTCATCCGTTTCATTTAGCAGAGCAGATGACAGACGAAGCAACAACTGTTGTAGCACTTCTTCACGATGTTGTTGAAGATACAGACATAACCTTTGAAGAGTTAGAAAAACAAGGCTTTAATGATGAAATAATATCCGCTTTAAAGCTTTTAACTCATAATGATAATACACCATATATGGACTATGTTGCAGAAATAAAGAAAAACAGTGTTGCAACAAAAGTAAAACTTGCCGATTTAAGACACAACAGCGATTTAACAAGACTTGATGTTATTGACGAAAAAGCGTTAAAGCGTAAAGAAAAATACGAAAAAGCAATTAAGCTTTTAGAAGAATAAAAAACAAAAGCACCAAACATCATTTTGATGTCTGGTGCATTATTTTTAACCATTTACAAGGTCTTTCATACTATAAATTCTTGGTGTTTTGCCGTTTAAGAAGTTTGCAGCGTTAACTGCACCTTGTGCAAAAATTGCTCTTGAACGGGCAGAGTGACTGAGTTTAACAATTTCGTCGTTACCCGCAAAGATAACTTCGTGC
>JAZNCY010000251.1:0-4414 GCA_045587825.1 Acutalibacteraceae bacterium | reverse complement strand
ATCGCACCTGCACTTATTACACCATTTGATAAGGATGGTAATATTTTAACCGATAGTATCAAGAAAAATATTGATATGAACTATGGTCAGGGTGCAAAAGGCTTTTACATCTGCGGTTCAACAGGTGAAGGTCCTGTTCTCAGTGTAGAAAAAAGAAAACAGGTTGCAGAAGCAACAGTTGAACACAGTAACGGCAGAGGTATTATTATAAATCACGTTGGTGCGGCTTCACCAGAAGAAGCAATTCTTCTTTCACGCCACGCAAAAGAATGTGGTTGCGATGCTGTTTCAAGCGTTGTTCCTAATTTCTATTATAAATACAACGATAATGAGATTATCGAGTATTACAAGAGAATAGCAGATGCATCAGAGCTTCCTGTTATTGCCTATGCTCAGGGGCTTTACACAGGTGATATCGTTGCACTTATGGAAAAACTCATTAAGCTTGATGGTATTATCGGTGTTAAATTCACATTGACAGACTTCTATTCATTACACAGAATAAAAGAACTCAATGGTGGCGATATCAACGTAATCAATGGTCCTGACGAAATGCTCCTTTGTGGTCTTTCAATGGGCGCTGATGCTGGTATCGGTTCAACCTATAACGTGCTTTGCTCAGAGTATTGCAAGCTTTACGATTTATTCACAAAGGGCGATATAAGAGCAGCACAGGAGCAGCAATACAAAATAAACAGGGTTGTTACACTTATTATAAAATATGGTGTAATCCGTTCAATCAAATATATTCTTACACTTTTAGGTGTTGATTCGGGTGAAGCGGTATTCCCGGGAACACCACTTACAGAGAATGAAAAAGCAGCACTTAAACAAGAGCTTACAGATATTGGTTATTTCTTCTGATAAAATATAAATCGTATTAAGGAAGGGTTACATAAAATGGCAATCAGACACATTACCAGATTTGGTATTCAAAGAAAAATTGTTGCTAATATGACAAGCGAAAGCTGGAAGACAATTCCACACGTTTGCTATACATACGATGCAGACGTTACAAAATTTCAGGCAGCATTCAAAGAATATAGTGAAAAACATAAGGATGATGAGTATAAAGTAACTTTTAACGGCGTTCTTTTAAAAGCTGTTGCAGAAGGTCTCAAGGCAGCTCCAGAAATGAACTCTCATATTCATTTTGAAAAGAAGCTTGTTCGTGGTAAGGTTACTACTTTCGATAATATTGATATTTCAGTTCCTTGGCCACTTCCGGATGGCAGTATGATGACTATCAATATGAAGGATATGGGTAACAAATCACTTGCAGAAATCGGTAAGCTTTCTGCAGATATCAACAGAAAGCTTGCTAATACAAATCTTACAGAAGCACTTTACTCTGTTTCAATTCACGATACAATTAAAGCTCTTAAAAAAGGTCACTTTATAAAAGCGGCTTTAAGAATTTTTGGTGCTAAATCTCAAAAAAAGCACAGAGTTGTTACTTTAAAGGGTGCAGAGAAAAAAGCTTATTATGCAATTCCTGAAACCGACAGAATTACTCGTGATGATTTAGCGCAAGGTACTTTTCTTGTTTCTAACGTTGGTAATCTTGTAAGGGGCTTAAGAGGTGACGCAAGCGTTCTTATGATTATTCCACCAATGGTTTGTGCTATGGCAGTTTGCGCAATTCAGAAAAGACCTGTAGTTGTAACTGATGAAAACGGAGAAGATAAAATTGAAATAAGAAATATTCTTCCACTTACAATCTGTTTTGACCACAGAGCGTTAGATTTCTCGGAGGTTTCTCCATTTATTTGGAAGCTTGAAGAAATTTTCAATAACCCAGAAATTATTTTAGGTGAATAATTTATTTGATGATGTCAGACTCAATATCTGGCATCATTTTTATTCGTTTTTGCACAATTTTTATTGTCACATCATCAAAATAAACAGATTTCCTATAGGTAAATAGGGAAATGTAACAAAAATGTTAATTTATGACTAATTTTTATTGATTTTTTTTATAGGCTTGTGCTATAATGTGCAATGTATGGAAGTATGTGTATTTTTTATTGTATGTTAAGAGAGTGAAATATGAAAAAAACATTATTATTTTTACTTTCATTTGTTGTCTTACTTTCTTCCGTGTTAATGGTTGCGTCGGCTACTGATGATAATCTTGCTGACGATATGTTTGACGACGATGAAAATGTTACTTATGACAATGGAACAACCGCAACCACAAAGGGCAGTCTTTTAGGTGGCTTAGGTGGTATGGGTGACGGTGTCGGCGATTTTGTTGGCGGAGTTGTTGAGAGTGTTTTTCAGGATAACGACGTTTCTCAGCAAGTCGGTAACAAAGTAGATGGTATTCTTGGTGTGTTTGAAGGCTTCGATTTAGAAGGTCTTATTCCTACAACACCACCACAAACTGTTGGCAGTAATTTTTTTGATACTATTGACCCTGTTGTTACAGGCTCATATAATTCAAATTTACAACAGAATACAACAGCGAGTACACCAATATCTTCGTTGAATGGTGAAAACGTTGATTATAACACAACAGTTAATCCTTACCAGAAGCCTGCTACGCAGTTAAATCCTGGTGACAAGGGTGACGGTGTTAAATGGTTACAATGGATTCTTATTTATACAGAGTGTGGGCTTCAGGGTTCAATTACTGGTGAGTATGACGATGCAACTGCAGCGGCGGTTAAAAATCTTCAGTTGAAATATGGTATGACTGTAGATGGTATTGCAACGCCCGAGGTTATTGAAAAAGCTGAACTTATGTATAATGAGTACATAAATGGTATTTCTAACGAGACATCAGGTGCACCGGTTGTGTTTAACACAGCAGCTAATACAACAGCTACCGATGGCAACAAAAATAAGCCTGACACAAATTTTGCAATTACTGCGATTATTGTAGTTCTTGTTATTGTGTGGATATTTGCTATTGCAGCAGTATGTATAATAGTTCACATTAAACGAAGCGGTATAAAGCTTTCTGAAAATGGTGAAGTTGAGAAACCAGAAAAACCACAAAAAGAAAAGAAAGCTAAAAACAAAAAAGGTAAAAACACTTCAAAACGTACTTTGGGGTCTCTAAAAGATGCTACACCTTTAAGAGAATCACAGACACTCAAGGCTTTAGAAGATGATGAGAGTGAAGCTATTGAAGAAAAAGTTGATAACATTCCTGTTGATGATGATTTTTCTGAAGAAGTTGAAGAAAACAACATTGTGGAACAGGAAGACTACACAGAAGATTTTAGTGAAGACTTTGAAGCAGAAGCCTTTACTGAAGAAAATGATTATGAAGTAGTTGATATTGCTGGTTTCAGTGATTATATTGAAGATGACGACGAACAAATAACAATGTCTTCTCTTGCAGATATAAAAAAGAAAAAAGCTAATAAAGATAATTAATTTGTAATTCAGGCGAGTTAAATTTAACTCTGTTGCCTTAAGGAGTATATAAAAATGGATAAATATCTTATTATTAATGCAGACGATTTCGGTATGTGCAGAGCAGCTAATATGGCTGTTGCAGACTTATTCGAAAAGGGTGGTATAACTTCAGCTACAATTATGACACCTTGTGGCTGGGCAAAAAATGCAGGTATCTGGGCTAAAAATAACCCACAACACGCTGTTGGTGTTCACCTTACATTCACAAGTGAATGGGGCGAATATAGATGGGGCCCTGTTGCTGAAAATAATACTTCATCTCTTCGTGACAGTGAGGGCTTTATGCACCACGAGTCAGACCAGTTTGAAGATGCTGCTGACCTTGACGAAGTTGAAGCAGAAATCCGTGCGCAGATTGAAAGATTCAAGTCATTTGGTGTAGAGCCATCTCATCTTGATAACCATATGGGTTCACTTTATGGTATCGCAACAGGTAGACTTGAACTTCTCCAACTTATTTTTGATTTGGCTGCAGAATATAAGTTACCATTCCGTTTCCCTGGCACCTTCATTCCAGAAATGATGGGTAACGAAATGCTCGATATTCAGATTCCTGAAGAAGTTATTAAAATGGCATTCCAGAAGTTTACTGCTTATGCTCAAGATAACGGCGTTTTAATGCCAGACTACCTCATTCCTGGTGACTGGAGTGGTCCTTGGAAAGATGACTATGAAATGTATAGAGAATACATTTATGAGCTTTACAGAAAATTCCCAGCAGGTGTTACAGAAACTTATATTCACCCTGCATTTGAATGTGATGAGCTTAAAGCAATCACAGGCTCTTGGCAAAGACGTGTTTGGGAACACAAGCTCTTCTCAGACCCAAAAACTTTACAACACATTAAATCTCTTGGTATTGAACTTATCAGCTATAGAGATTTGGCTAAGATTAAAGGTTAATAAAAAGGTGCTGACAACAAAAGTTGTTAGCACCTTTTTTTGAATTTAAAATTAAAAATGAAAAATTAAAAATTGAGGGGCA
>JAZNCY010000250.1:0-3003 GCA_045587825.1 Acutalibacteraceae bacterium | reverse complement strand
AGTTTTAAAACCTGTTTCGTGAGTACCACCATCAATTGTACGAACATTGTTAGCGAAGCTTAAAACTAATTCATTGTAGCTGTCGTTGTACATAAGAGCAATATTTGCTTCTCTGTCACCACTTACTGCAGAAAAATGAATTGGTTCTTCGTGTAATGGAGTTAAACCACGTTTCTTTGTTTCAAAATCAACAAATGAAGAAATACCACCCTCGTAGCAGTAAACTTCACCTTTTTCTTCATCTAAATTTCTTTTATCTGTCAAAGAAATTGAAAGACCAGCATTTAAGAATGCCTGTTCTCTTAATCTTCTTTCAAGAACCTCAAATTCATAAATTGTTGTTTCAGTGAATATTTCAGGGTCAGCTTTAAATCTGATTAATGTACCTGTTTTATCAGTATCACCAATAACTTTAAGGTCACAAGTAGGATTACCTCTTTCAAATCTCTGGTAATGAACGTGACCATCTTGTGAAACCTCTACTTCAAACCATTCTGAAAGAGCGTTAACAACAGATGAACCAACACCGTGGAGACCACCAGAAACCTTATAACCACTACCGCCGAATTTACCACCGGCGTGAAGAACTGTTAAAACAACTGTAACAGCAGGTAAGCCTTGTTGCTCATTTATACCAACAGGAATACCACGACCATTATCTCGAACAGTAATTACGTCGCCAGGTAAAATTTCAACCTGAATATCAGTACAGAAGCCAGCTAATGCTTCGTCTATTGAGTTATCCACAATTTCATAAACTAAGTGGTGAAGTCCTTTAGGGCCTGTTGAACCGATATACATACCAGGTCTTTTTCTAACAGCCTCAAGTCCTTCAAGAACCTGAATTGCACTTGCATCATATTTTTCAGTAACAACAGTATCAATGTTACTTTCTTCTAATACAACTGCATTTTCTAATTCTTCTTCCTTTAATTCTGCTTCGGTTTTTAAAATGTTTTCGTCCAAAACGATAACCTCCGTATTCCGTATTTTTTAAATACGTTTTTTTAAAATCTATATAAAAAAGTTAAGTTATTATGTAGGAATCTTACTTTCTGTTCTTTTTAAAATAGTTCCTACTGAAACAGGAGAAATGTGAATTTTTCTTTTGTTTTTATTGTTTGTTACTACAAAAGATTTTGGTAATTCAAATGGTGCAACGTTATTAACATCACCATTTTTTTCAGCCCTGTTCAAATAATCAACTGTACTTTTCATAACAGTAGTATTTTCCATATCAAAAATACCTATTATTTCTTCATCCACTATAACAGTGTCTTGTCCGATATGAATATACATATTTTTTCCTTTTATTTTTCTTCTTTTATTTTTCCGCTTTCTATTAAGAAAGATTTTCCCTTACAAAGTCTTAAAACTTGTGATGGGTCACAACAGGTTAAGAAAACTTGCCTTTCTTTAATATGATTTAATACATAATCCTGTCTCTTTTCATCAAGCTCACTCATAACATCATCTAAAAGAGCGACAGGGTTTTCGCCTGTAACATCTTTTATAATTTCACTTTCACCAAGCTTTAAAGCGAGAGCACAAGAGCGTTGCTGACCTTGTGACCCAAAGCTTCTTGCACTGATATTATCTATTTTTATTTCTAAATCATCTCTGTGTGGACCAACAGAGGTTGATTTCAATAAAATATCTTCTTTTTTAGAAGAATTTATTTTAGAAATCATATAATCATAAATATCATTTATATCATTCTTTTCTAATTCTTCGTTTCCACAAAGATATTTAATAGAAAGTTTTTCTTTATTTTCTGAAATACCAGAATATATTTCTTCGCTTTTCTGAGAAAGTAGATTTATATATTTTATTCTTTCATTTATGATAACAGAAGAATATTTTGCTAACTGTTCATCAAGAATATCTAATACATCTAAAAGCTCACTATGATATTGAACGTCTTTTAAAAGTGAATTTCTTTCTGCAATAACCTTTCTAAAAGAGCTTAAGGTTTTTGCATACTTTGGTTTTAACTGACAAATTGCAGTATCTAAAAATTTTCTTCTTACGTTAGGACCATCTTTTATAAGTGCTAAATGAGATGGAGAAAAAATAACAGAATAAAATTCTCCTATTAGCTCTGTTGTTCCTTTTTTCTCTACACCATTTAAAAAAGCTTTCTTTTTATCACTTATAATTATTTCTGCTTTTTTATTTCTTACTTTATCAGTAAAATCGAGAGAAATTTTAGAAAATTCACTATTAAATTTTATAAACTCACTGTCTTTACTACCTCTGAAGCTTTTACACCCTGTGAAAAGCCAGATTGCTTCTAAAATATTTGTTTTTCCCTGAGCATTCTGCCCGAAAATAACATTTACTTCATCGTGGGGTAAAAGAATCATATCAGAGATATTTCTGAAGTCATTGAGAGTAACAGAATTTATTTTCATAAATTTCTCCCTGACAGATTATTTTATTTTATTTTATAAATAACTCTTTCATATTCTACCTCGTCACCAGTACGAAGCTTTTTTCCTCGCATTGTGCAAACTTCACCATTTACTTTAGCCATACCATTTTGAATTTCAATTTTAGCGTGGCCACCAGTTTGTACAACACCTACATTTTTTAAAAGGTCATCAAGTCTTATGAAATCACCTTTTAAAATAAATTCCTGTTCTTCTTTTTTTGCAACTTTTACTTTAATTTTCATAAGCTTTACCTATCAGTTCTGAATAGCTTCATTTTTTAATCTCATTGGAATAATCAAGAAAATAAAGCTATCACCTTCAAGAGGTTTAATAATAATAGGAGAAATAGGACCATTAAGCTCAATATTTACTTCATCTACATCTACTGTTTTTAAGCAATCTGTAAGGTAAGTATTATTGAAGCCAATTTCTACTCTTTTACCTTCAATAGAAGCTGAAACCTTATCGTTAGCAGCACCAAGAGATGTTGTACTTGAAATTTTAATTGAATTATCTTCAAAAACACATCTTACAGGGCTTTTAATTTTACTTGTAATAAGAAGTGAAG
>JAZNCY010000249.1:0-2031 GCA_045587825.1 Acutalibacteraceae bacterium | reverse complement strand
GCAATTAAAAGAGTATTACCATAACTCAAGCTGGCTTGAATATGGTGGTGCTCCTGAAAAGGCTGTTAAAAGTGCATTTGTAGCGCAGATTGACGCTTATTTAAAGCAGAATAGCAAATATCTCAAAACTGATGCAAAAATCAGTTTTCAGGACGTTGAAGATTGTCTTGTACTTGTTATTTCGTCATTCTCAACACAGACTTCTTACGAAAACCAGACTAAAAAGGCTATTACAAATAAATTTATTCAGGATGCAATGACTGAGTTTATCCGTCATCAGCTTGAAATTTACTTTATTGAAAATAAACTTGATGCAGACAAAATTTGTGAGCAAGTGCTTATAAATATGCGCTCAAGAATTAAAGCAGAAACTACAAGATTAAATCTTAAAAAGACACTTGCTTCTTCAAACGATATGACTTCACGTGTTGAAAAATTTGTTGATTGTCGTAGCAAGGACCCAAATGAAAGAGAAATCTTCATAGTGGAGGGTGACTCTGCTCTTGGTGCTTGTAAACAGGCTCGTGACTCGTCATTCCAGGCAGTTATTCCAGTTCGTGGTAAAATTCTTAACTGTCTTAAATTTGATTACAACAGAATTTTCAAAAGTGAAATTATAACTGATTTAATTAAAGTTTTAGGTTGTGGCGTTGAGGTTTCATCAAAGTCAAATAAAGAATTATCACTCTTTAATTTAGAAAACCTTCGTTGGAGTAAGATTATTATCTGTACTGATGCCGACGTTGACGGTTTCCACATCAGAACTCTTATTTTAACAATGATTTATAGATTAATGCCTACACTTTTAAAAGAGGGTAAGGTGTTTATAGCAGAATCACCACTTTATGAAATTACCTCTAAAGGTCAGACCTGGTTTGCTTACACTGAAAAAGAAAAGGCTATGGCTTTAGCTGAAATCGGTGATGCTAAATATACAATTCAGCGTTCAAAAGGTCTTGGTGAAAACGATGCTGATATGATGTGGCTTACAACTATGAATCCACAGACAAGAAGACTTATTAAGGTTGAACCCGATAACGTAGAAGAATTAATTGCCGAGAAGTTTGAACTTCTTTTAGGTGATAATCTTGCAGAGAGAAAAGAATTTATTGCAGAAAATGGTCATTTATATATTGACCTTGCAGATATTTCGTAAGGTGGGGTGAAACAAATGGCAAGAAAGAAAAAAGAAACACCTGAAGTTAATAAAACTGAAGAAGTAAAAGCAAATATTATAGGTGCAGGTGAGGTCGTTTGTCAGCAGATTACCGAAACACTTGAAACTAACTTTATGCCTTATGCGATGAGCGTTATTGTTTCACGTGCTATCCCTGAAATAGATGGCTTTAAGCCATCACACCGTAAGCTTCTTTATACAATGTATAAAATGGGTCTTATAAATGGTGGCAGAATTAAGTCTGCTAACATTGTTGGTAGAACTATGCAACTTAACCCTCACGGTGATGCTGCAATTTATGAAACAATGGTGCGTCTCTCAAAAGGTAACGAAACACTTTTACACCCTTATATTGACAGTAAGGGTAACTTCGGTAAATCATATTCTAAAAATATGGTTTATGCTGCTGCACGTTATACAGAAGCTAAGCTTGAAAATATTTGTAGTGAGTTGTTTAATGATATTGATAAAGATACTGTTGACTTTGTTGATAACTATGACAGCACAATGAAAGAGCCTACGCTTTTACCAGTATCATTCCCAAGTGTGCTTGTTAACACAAACAGTGGTATTGCCGTTGGTATGGCAAGTAATATCTGTTCTTTTAACTTAAAAGAGCTTTGTGATACAACAATTGGTATAATCAAAAATCCTGATTTTGATATTTTTGAAACACTGAAAGCACCTGATTTTATCGGTGGTGCTCAGATGATTTACGACAGAAATGCACTTGAAGAGGTGTATAAAACTGGTCGTGGTTCTCTTAAATTAAGAGCAAAATATAGTTATGATAAATCAAATAACTGTATTGATATTACTGAAATTCCTGCAACTACCACCTGTGAAGCGATTAT
>JAZNCY010000248.1:0-1551 GCA_045587825.1 Acutalibacteraceae bacterium | reverse complement strand
AAACACCCATTATTATGAGCATTACACCAGCCATAAGTGTTGCAATAACAAGTCCTGAAAAACCGTTTGTTGCAATAATTCCCGCAACAATTGAAGCAAATGCTGCAGTAGGACCCGCAATCTGTACACGGCTACCACCTAAAAAGGAAATTAAAAAACCTGCTACAATAGCGGTGTAAAGACCTTGTTCAGGTGTTGCACCTGAAGCTAATGCTAAAGCAATAGAAAGCGGTAAAGCGATAATTGCAACTATAAGACCTGCAGTAATGTCTTTTACAAATTGTCCTTTGTTGTAGTTTTTAATTACCGAAAAAAGCTTCGGTTTTAATTTTGTCATAATACCCCGACCTATTTTAAATTTTTTAACAGGGGATATTATACACCTGTAATTTTTAGTTTTCAACAAAATTTGACATAACAAAAAAATTCCTATGTATTCAACTAAAAATTGGAATACATAGGAATAAATTTATAGAAAATTACAATATATTATATGTTTAAATTATAATTTCTTTTTCTTAAAGTGGTCATCATTCGCTGAAGCTCTATTTCAGTTCGTCTGTGCTCACTGAAAGAAGCAGCATTTCTGAGTTGCTCTTTTTCTTGTTCTAAAAGTAACTGCGCCTTTGCTTCGTCAATATCTTCTGGCCACTCTAAAAGGTGAGTGAAAACTAAAACGTCGTCAGGTCTTACTTCCATAAAGCCGTCACCGACAAAAGCTTTTTTCCATTCACCATCTTGCTTAATTTTAATTTCACCTGGTGGTAAAGCAACAATCATTGGCTGGTGACCGTGGAGAACACAAAGCTCACCGTCAAATGCATTACAAGTAACTGCATCAACTTCACCAACAAAGAATTGCTTTTTAGGGGTGAACATTTCTAATTTAAAAGTAGGCATTTTTAATCACCTTATAATGTCTTTGCTTTTTCTCGTGCATCCTTAATAGAACCAACCATAAAGAATGCTGCTTCTGGAATGTCATCTGCTTCACCATCAATAATCTGTCTGAAGCTTTCTATTGTTTCTTTAATAGGAACAAACTGACCTTTAACGCCTGTGAAAGCAGTAGCAACGTTCATTGGCTGAGAGAGGAACTTCTGAATTTTTCTCGCTCTGTAAACTGTGAGACGGTCTTCTTCGGAGAGTTCTTCCATGCCGAGAATAGCAATAATATCTTTAAGTTCAGAGTATCTTTGTAAGCATTCCTGAACACCACGTGCAACTCTGTAATGAAGTTCACCAACAATTTCAGGCTCAAGAGCACGGCTTGTAGATTCAAGCGGGTCAACCGCAGGGTAAATACCAAGCTCTGAAATGCTTCTTGAAAGAACTGTTGTAGCATCAAGGTGAGTAAAGATTGTAGCAGGTGCAGGGTCTGTAAGGTCATCGGCAGGAACGTAAACAGCCTGAACAGACGTAATTGAACCCTTAGAGGTAGATGCAATTCTTTCTTCTAATTCACCAAGTTCATTTGCAAGAGTTGGTTGGTAACCAACTGCACTTGGAAGTCTGCCTAAAAGTGCAGAAACCTCGTTACCTGCCTGAACG
>JAZNCY010000247.1:0-11262 GCA_045587825.1 Acutalibacteraceae bacterium | reverse complement strand
CCAAGCGAGGTTTTGCTTAACAAATACGCATCATCAATTAAAGAAATCGTGAATTTCGTTAAAGACAGATTGTCTGCAAGATATCAGGTTTTAAGTGATGACGACTATAATGAAACACTCTGTAAAAGTGCAGTTGTTTCACACATTGATGAAAATTCAGAAGAATTTGCAGAGTTTAACAGAAACAATGCTTTGCTTTTAGCATTCGGCTCTGCACTTAACTATTTAGAAAACGCACAAAAAACAAAGCTTGAAAATATCAACGAGGTTGAATTTTTCGGTGCAGATAAATTCCTTAATTTAGATTTAACTGCAAGAAGAAATTTAGAGCTTACAGAAACACAGATAAGACGCGAAAAGAAAGGCAGTCTTTTATGGGTGTTAGACCACACCAAAACTGCAATGGGTAAACGCCTTATAAGAAACTGGGTTGAACAACCACTTCTTAATTATTCTCTCATTTCTGCAAGACAGAATGCAGTAGAAGAACTTACAAACAACACTATTCTTTTAGATACTGAAATGTCACTTCTTTCAGATATGTACGATTTAGAAAGAATTATGACAAGAATAGTTTATGGTACAGCAAACGCAAAAGAGCTTCGTACATTAAGCCTCACTATTGATAAGCTTCAGGGCATTAAAGCATCACTTTCTGATGTGAAATCAAAAATGCTTAATGAGATTTATGAAGAAATAGATTTATTGGAGGATGTAAATTCTCTTATAAATTCTGCAATAGTTGACGAACCACCACTCACAGTAAGAGAGGGTGGAATGATAAGAAAAGGCTATAACGAAGAACTTGATTCTCTTCACGATATTGTTTCGAACGGCAAAGGATATTTAACAGCCGTTGAACAGTCAGAGCAAGAGAAAACAGGTATCAAAAAACTTAAAATAGGCTATAACCGAGTATTCGGATATTATATAGAAGTAACTAATTCGTTTAAAGATTTAGTTCCGGAGCATTATATAAGAAAACAAACTTTAGCAAACTGCGAAAGATATATTACACAAGAGTTAAAAGAACTCGAATCAAAAGTTTTAGGCGCACAAGAAAGAATTGTGAGAATTGAATTTGAATTATTCTCACAGATACGCTCAAAAATTGCCGATGAATTAGAAAGAGTTCGTGTAACAGGTAAAGCAGTAGCAAGGCTCGACGTTCTTTGCTCACTTGCTTACACAGCAGTTACAAATAATTACGTAAGACCAACGGTTGATACTTCAGACGACGTTGTCATAAAAGACGGCAGACACCCAGTTGTTGAACTTATGTTAGGTGGCGCACCGTTTGTACCTAATGACACCCACTTAGATTGTGGCGATTACAGAAGTGCAATTATAACTGGTCCTAATATGGCTGGTAAATCTACATATATGAGACAGGTTGCTTTAATTGTACTTATGGCACAAATCGGTAGCTTTGTTCCGGCTTCAAGTGCAAAAATCGGTATTGTAGATAAAATTTTCACCCGTGTCGGTGCATCTGACGATTTATCACAAGGTCAGTCAACGTTTATGCTTGAAATGACCGAGGTTGCAGATATTTTAAAGAATGCAACTGCGAAAAGTCTTATTGTGTTCGATGAAATTGGTCGCGGTACTTCTACATTCGATGGTATGAGTATTGCAAGAGCAGTTTTAGAGTACACAGCAGATAAAAAGAAAATTGGTGCAAAAACTCTTTTTGCAACACACTATCACGAATTGACAGAGCTTGAAAACACAGTTGATGGTGTAAAGAATTACAATACATCAGTTAAAAAACGTGGTGACGATATTACCTTCTTGAGAAGAATTGTAAAAGGTGCCGCAGATGGAAGCTACGGCGTTGAAGTTGCAAAATTAGCTGGTATTCCAAAAACAGTTGTTGAGAATGCAAAGGTTATTTTAAAATCTCTTGAAGAACAACAACGAGTAAGCTTAGGTTCTGCACCAAAGGCAGTTTACGAAGAAGAACCAGAAGAAATGCAGCTTTCCTTTAGCTCAAGTGGAAAAGAAAGCTTTATTGAAAAAGTTAAAAATATAGATGTAAATACACTTACACCTATCGAAGCATTAACTAAGCTTTTCGAGCTTCAGAAAGAAGCAGAAAATATATAGATAATATATAAATAAAACTATTACGAAAGGGGGCGTTCAAAATGCCAAGAATTAATGTGTTACCTAAAAATATTGCAGATTTAATTGCTGCTGGCGAAGTAGTAGAACGCCCATCTTCTGTAATAAAAGAGTTTTTAGAAAACTCCATTGATGCTGGTGCTAAAAACGTTACTGTCGAAATAAAAAATGGTGGTAAAACCTACATAAGAGTAACCGATAATGGTTGTGGTATTGAAAAAGAAGATGTGAGAAAAGCATTTTTAAGTCACGCTACAAGCAAAATTAATTCTGCTGATGATTTAGATAATATCGGTACTCTCGGCTTCAGAGGTGAAGCGTTAGCGTCAGTTGCCGCTGTCAGTAAGGTTGAGCTTCTCACAAGAACAGAAAATGAAGAAGTTGGTACTTCTTATAAAATCTTCGGCGGTGAAGAAATTGAACTTACTGAAGCTGGTTGCCCTGTGGGTACAACTTTAATCGTAAGAGATTTGTTTTATAATATTCCTGCACGAATGAAGTTTTTGAAAAAAGATGTTCAAGAAGGTAACTACATCGCTTCAATTTTAGAGAATATTGCTGTTTCTTATCCACAGATTTCTTTTAAATTTATAAGAGATGGTAAGCTTAATTTTTCAACCCCTGGCGATGGCAATTTAAAATCAGCAATATATGCCGTGTTTGGTAAAGAATATACAGAAAGCTTGCTTACTGTTGAATACGAAGCGAATGGTATTTCTGTTACAGGCTTTACGGGTAAACCAACAAGTGGCAGAGGTAGCAGAAGTGGTCAGCACTTCTTTGTAAATGGCAGATTTATTAAAAGTCCTATGTGCATTACTGCACTTGAAACAGCTTATAAAAACTCAATAATGGTTGGTAAATTCCCGCCGTGTGTTATTTTTATAAATCTTCCTTTTTCTGCAGTAGATGTCAATGTACACCCTGCAAAAACAGAAGTAAGATTTTTTGAAGAAAAGAAAATTTTTGATGCAGTTTATCAGGGCGCATTAAATGCTCTTACACAAGATACAAGACCTAAAGCTTCATTTTCAGTTGCAAAGGCATTTATGCCAGAGGTAGTAAAAGGTGAGCAGTTAAAATTAAATGAAACACCTGCAAAAGAAAAGCAAGAAATAAAAATTGAACAAAAGATTGAAGAGAAGCAAGAATTAAAATTCGAAATAAAGCACGAAACACAAACAGAAATAAAAAAGACAAGCTTAACTGCACCAAAACCTAAAACAGTTAAACCGAGTGAAATTAAATCAACACTCACTTTAAAATCGAATGAAGAAAAAACTATTGATTTTCTTGAAACTGAATATGTAAAACCACAAGAAAAGAAACTCAATATTTCAATAAATACAATGAGTGTCGCTTCAACGAAAGAAGAAGTAACCGAAATAAAAGAAGAACCATCAATAATAGAAAATAAGGTAGAAACTGTTGTTGAAGAAGCAACACCTTCACTTGAATTCAGAATTATAGGTGAAGCGTTCAAGACATATATTTTCGTTGAATTAGAAAATAAGATGCTTATGATAGACAAGCACGCTGCTCACGAAAGAATATTGTTTGAAAAATTCAAATCACAACAAACCTCTTTCCAGCAAATGCTTTTAGTACCAGTCACAGTTACTTTGTCACCAGACGAGTACAATGCAATACTTGAAAATAAAGAGTTGCTTTATAAGGCAGGGTATGATATAGAAGATTTCGGTGACAGATGTGTTAAAGTCAACGCTTGTCCTACCGAGCTTGTAGATGAAGATATTGCTTCTATAACTATGGAATTAGCAAGTTATCTTTCTATGAATGGTAAAACAGTAATGCCTGAAAAGTTAGACTGGATTTATCATTCAATGGCTTGCAGAGCCGCTATTAAAGCCGGTAATACAACAACCGATTACGAGCTTCGTAAGTTCGTTGAGGAGTTACTTTCAAGGGATGATATACGTTATTGCCCACACGGCAGACCTGTTATGGTCGAAGTCAGCAAGCGTGACCTTGAAAAGCAATTTAAAAGGATAGTTTAGTTAATGAAGAAAACAAAAGTAATTGTTATTGTCGGGCCTACCGCTTCGGGTAAAACCGCTCTTGGTATTCATATAGCAAAGAGGTTTAATGGCGAAGTTGTTTCAGGTGACTCAATGCAGATTTACGAGAGTATGGATATTGCAACTGCAAAGCCTACAAAAGAAGAAATGGATGGCATTAAGCACCATTTAATCGGTTTTGTAAATCCCGAAACAGAATACAGTGTGGCTTCTTTTTGTGAGGATGCTAAAAAAGCTGTAACAGAAATAACTAAAAAAGGCAAAGTTCCTGTAATTGTAGGTGGCACAGGTCTTTATATAGACTCTTTTATAAATAATACTACCTTTTTTGAGGATGCAAATTCAGAAAAAGTAAGAGCTGAGCTTTACAACGAGTTAAATGAATTCGGTATAGAAAAGCTTTATAATGAATTGCTTTCAGTTGATAGCGAAGCAGCAAAAAAAATTCATCCTAATAACGAAGTAAAGGTTATAAGAGCGTTAGAAATATATCGCACAACTGGTAAGAATTTAACTGAGCAAAATAAACAGTCACATAAAAATGAAAGCGAATACGAGCCTTTATATATAGGCATTTCTTATAAAGACAGAGAAAAACTCTATGAAAGAATAAACAAGCGTGTAGATATAATGTGTGACAACGGGCTTTTGGAAGAAGCAAAAGAGTTTTATAAAAAATATGCTTCAAAAACAGCCGTCAATGCAATAGGCTACAAAGAATTAAAACCATTTTTAGATGGCGAAAAAACTTTAGAAGAATGTGTTGACCACTTAAAGCAGTCAACAAGACGTTATGCAAAAAGGCAGTTAACGTGGTTTAAGCGTAACGAAAAAATAAACTGGGTTTACCCTGATTCTTATGAAGATATAAATTTACTTTATAATGAAGCCGAAAGGTTAGCAGAAAAATTTTTGAAAGGAGAATGAAAATGCGGGACAGACGAGTAAGATTAGTTGCATTAGGGCTTGTCGCAGTTTTTATCCTTTCATATTTAATTTATCAGGTCGTTTTAATTTCAAAATCAGGAATTGAAACACAAATTGCAATAAACGAAACAGTTTATAAAACAATAAATACAAAATGCTTTGTTGTACGTGATGAAGAATATATTGTGAATACTGCTAAGGGTACAACAATTTCGTTTGCAACAAATGCCGAGCGTGTTGCAAAAGGTGACACAATCTCAATGATTTTCAAAACAAATGAAGATGCAAACACCTATTTAAGAATAACTGAAATTACTAAAGAGTTAGAGCATTATAACACTTTAGCAGGTCAGGCAAATATTCAGACTGTGGATGTTTCTGCATTAAGTAAAAAAATAGAGGGTAAGCTTTCTGATTATCTTGATTGTCTTGACAAGGGTGAATTCCTAAATGCATTAGAGCACGCTGAAGGTTTTCAGAATTATGTTACAAGCCGTCAGATATCAACTGGTGAGGTTCTTAACCTGAATGAAAAAATAAGCGATTTGAAACAAGAGCTTTCTACATTACAGGCGAAGGAAACTGCTTTCAGTGAGGTTAAAAGTGAAAGAGCAGGCTATTATTTAATTGGTGCAGATGGCTACGAAAACACAATTGATTATACTAAAATTGATGAATTGACTTGTGAGGATGTTGAAAAAGCGATTAAATCAAAACCAAAAGAAGTAAAAGAAGCTGTGATAGGCAGAACAATGGGGAGCTTCGATTGGTACGTGCTTTGTTCAATAGATTCGGATGAAACAATAGATTTAGAAGATGGCGAAGAACTTTACTTGAATTTTCCTTATTCAGGTGTTGAAAAACTCAGAGGAACAGTTTACAAGTTAGGTGACCGCACAGGTAATAAAACACTTGTTATAATAAAATGTAATTTAATGAATGAATCTTTAGCAGATTTCAGAATAGAGGATGTTCAGATAATTACAAAAGAATTTACAGGCTACAGAATTAAAAATTCTGCTATACGAAACGTAAATGGGCAAACGGGTGTTTATGTTGTAAGCGGTAATCTTATTGGCTTCAGAAAAGTTCATATTGCTTATAACGATGGCGAATACTCAATAGTAGATAATCCTGATGGTGAGTCAGGTTATATAAGACTTTACGACGAGGTCGTTACAAAGGGGGTTGAGTTATATGACAACAAGCTCGTTTGATGAGAAAAGATGCGAAAGTATATCTGAAAACATCAAACTGATACGTGAGAAGATTTCGGCTTCCGCAATTAAATCAGGCAGAAATTATGAAGATATAAAATTGATGGCTGTAACAAAAACAGTACCAGTAGAATATATAAATTATTCTATTGATAACTGTGGCATTGATTTGATAGGTGAAAATAAAGTTCAGGAATTTCTCTCTAAGAAAGATGAACTTCATCTTGATGAAGTAGAAAAACATCTTATAGGTCACCTTCAGACCAACAAAGTTAAAAAAATCGTACCACTTGTAGATATGATTCAATCGGTTGACAGTGTTCACCTGGCAGAGGAAATTTCAAAACAGGCAGTAAACAATAATCTTAATATGAAAATTCTTCTCGAAGTTAACATTGGTAACGAAGAGAGTAAAACAGGCTTCGACAAGTGTAAGTTTTTTGAAGTGATGTCACAAATTTCCGAGTTGCCTATGATTACTGTAAATGGTATAATGACAATACCACCTATATGTGACGACGAAAAGGAATTAAGAAAATATTTCACTACGATGTCACAGTATTTTTATGATATTAAAGAAAAAAATTATAAAAACTTTAATATGGAAATTCTCTCAATGGGAATGTCGGGCGATTACGAATTAGCCATTGAGTGTGGTGCAAACTTAGTAAGAATTGGCTCTTTAATTTATGGAGCAAGAATTTATAAATAAATATAACAATTACAATATGGAGGAATAAAAATGAACATTAAAAATTTATTTGACAAAATTATTGGTGAAGATGAATACGAAGGCTTCGAAGATGAAGAAATGGTAGAAGAGGACGTTGTGCCTGCATACCAAAATCCAAGACCAGTACGTGAAGAGTCTTATCGTCAGGAAGCAAGACCAAATGTAAGAGCTGGTAGAAGAATTCAACCTTTAAGAGATGATAATGACGACCCTGCCAAAATCGTTGATATTCACACAACTGCAAAATTACAGGTTGTTTTATCAAAGCCTGAGAGATTTGAAAATGCAGTTGAAATTGCAGATAATCTTAATGAAAAAAGAACAGTTGTGCTCAATTTAGAGGGTACAAACCGTGATATTGCAAAAAGACTTATTGACTTCCTTTCAGGTGTTGCTTACGCTAACGGTGGTCAACTTAAAAGAGTTGCAAATAACACATTCATTATAACTCCTTATAATGTAGATATTTCAGGCGATTTGATTGATGAGCTTGAAAATACAGGAATGTTTTTCTAATTTGATTTTACCAAAAGAAATAATGGAAGTGGGTAAAAAATTATGATGACACCATCACAATTGAAAGAGTACGAATTTAAAACCGCAGGCAGAAATGCTTATAAAGCAGACGATGTTGATGATTTTTTTGCTGAAGTTGCGGCAAACTATACAAAGATGTTTCACGAAAATGGTGAGCTTGTAAGACGTGTAGGACTTCTTGCTGACCGTCTTGAAAAATTCAAAAAAGAAGAAGAGGAAATAAAAAGTGCAGTGGTAAGTGCTCAACGTGCAGCAGATATCATTGTGAGAGATGCAAGAAACTCTGTTGCAGATGCAGAAAGCGAAGCTGAGGCAGTTTTAGCAGCAGCTAAAAGCGAAGCTGAGCTCATTAAATCTGATGCAGAAAAACAAGCAATTGCTGACTCAGAGCTTCTTCTTTCTATGACAAGAGATAAGGCTCAGGAGATAATCAAAAAAGCAAAAGAAGAAGCGGGTGAAATCTTGCTCAAAGCAAATTCTACCGCTAAAGATGCTATGGGTGCTGCTACAAGAACAATGACAAGCGAATCACTTCATTTTGAAATGCTCAAAAA
This sequence comes from Acutalibacteraceae bacterium, assembly GCA_045587825.1. GTDB lineage: Bacteria > Bacillota > Clostridia > Oscillospirales > Acutalibacteraceae > DTU089. Next base: position 3,128 of record JAZNCY010000247.1, on the reverse strand, counting down.
AGAAGTTGCTGAGTTCAAATCAAGCATTCTTAATCAATATAAATCTCATATCGAGCTTATAACAAGACTTCCTGATTTAGCTGAAGAAGAGGCTAAAAAAATAGAAGGCGATAAACCTACAGTCAACGAAGAAAAAAATCAGGCTATAGAAGAAGCAATAAATGAGATTAATGAAACAGGCGAAACAGAAGAAAGCTTTATTGAAAACACAGTAGAAGATGAAGTAAAAGAGCTTGTAAGTGAAAAAGAACAACTTAAAGTAGCTCAAAGCACTTCTTCTGATGAACCTAATGCATTTGAAGAACAAAAAAATCAGCTCACTTTTGTACAGGAAGAGCAAGAAGAAGCACCACTTTTTGTTGTTAATTCTGATGTTGAAGCTGAAGTCAGCGACTTAGTTGAAGAAAAAATCGAAATCAGTGTTGATTCAGAAAACGATTTCTCTGCAACTGAGTTAGAAGAAGCAGAAGCTTCACTTGAGGATTTTGAAGCAGATGAAAGAAAAGCGGCTGTTCAATATTTCTCAAACGAAGCAAATGAAGATTTGATTGAGGTTGATGAAGATATGCTCACACAGGATGGTGAGTTAGTTGTAAAAACAGACCTCCCTCTCAGTATGTTTGACGAAGCAGACAGCCTTGAGTTTGTTGATGATTTTGCGGGAATGGAAAAGCAAAACGAAGACGATTACGGTTCGTTTATGTTTGCTGATGCAATAACAAATAACACTGCGGAAAAAATACCAAGCAGAAGAGCAACAGTTGATTCTTCTTATCTTGACTTTTTAGCAGCGGAATCAGATGTGGAAAATAATAGAAATTCACAACCAATAATCGAAGACGATGAAGATGAAGCACCTGTAAAAAGAGGCTTCTTCAGAAGAAAATAAAATTCAGAGTGGAGTAGAAAATGTCAGTAATAGGTGCAATTATATTTGTTTTGTCGCTTGTCGGCATAGACCAGTTAATAAAATATTTTGTAATTGAATATTTAAAGCCTATTGGCGTTTTCGAACTTATAGAGGGCTTTATTCGTTTAAGATACGTTGAAAATACAGGTGCGGTGTTTGGGTCTTTCTCTTCTCACACTGCAGTGTTAACCGTAGTTTCAATAATTCTTCTTATTGTAACTGTTTACTTTTTAGTGTCACAAAAAAACAAATCGAAATTAGTGAGTTTTACACTTCTATTGATGATTGCAGGTGGAATTGGCAATATAATTGACAGAATCAGGCTGCATTTTGTTGTTGATTATATTGAGCCAACATTTATTGATTTTGCAGTTTTCAATTTTGCCGATTGCTTAATAACTGTCGGTGCATTCGTTCTTATGATTTATCTTGTTATAGATATTGTTAAAGACGAAAAAACTAAAAAAGAAAAGATAAGCAGTAATGAATTCATAAATGACGAAACGGTGGTAGAAGATGAAAGAAATTAAACTTACTGCTACCGAAGATGTTAATGGCTTAAGAATCGATAAAGCTGTTTCTGAGCTTTGTGACGATTTAACAAGAAGCGCTGTTCAGACTCTTTTAGAAGAAAAAAGAGTTCTTTTAAATGGCAAGGTTGCAAAAAAAAGTGAAAGTGTAAAATCGGGGGATATTTTAGAAATAGAAATTCCAGACCCTAAAACACTTTCTTTAGAGCCTCAGAATATACCATTAGAAATCCCCTTCGAGGATGAGCATTTACTTGTTGTAAATAAACCAAAGGGTATGGTGGTTCATCCAGCGGCGGGCAATTATGATAAAACTCTTGTCAATGCACTTTTATATCATTGTGGTGACTCACTTTCTGGTATAAATGGTGTAATTCGTCCTGGAATTGTACATAGAATAGATAAAGATACAAGTGGGCTTTTAGTTGTTGCAAAAACAGACCAGGCTCACGTGGGGTTAGCAGAACAAATCAAAGACCATTCATTTAAAAGAGAATACCGCACAGTTATTGTCGGTAATATAAAAGATGATACAGGGACTATTAATCTTCCTATCGGAAGGCATCCTGTAGATAGAAAAAAACAAACTGTAACTAATAAAAATTCAAGAGAAGCAATAACTCATTATGAAGTGTTAGAACGCTTTAATGGTTTTACATTTTTAAGAGTAATGTTAGAAACTGGCAGAACTCACCAGATAAGAGTTCACTTTTCTCACAGAGGTACGCCTGTTGCAGGTGATGCCGTATATGGTAATCCTAAAAAAACTTACGGGTTAGAGGGGCAGTGCCTTCACGCCGCTGTTCTTGGGTTTATACACCCGATAACAAAGGAATATCTTGAGTTTTCATCGGATTTACCAGATTATTTTAAAGAATTTCTAAGGAGAATAAAGTAATGTCGTCAGAATATAGCAAGTGGCTGATAGTTTCTGATATTGATGGTACGCTTAATAATAAATTAAGACGATTACCTGAAATAAATAAAACAAAAATTAAAGAATATGTCCAAAGCGGCGGTTATTTTACTCTCTGTTCAGGCAGAAATTTACAGTCTTTAACACCACATTATAAAAAATTAGGTATTGAAACACCTGCAATGTTTTTAAACGGAGCAGGAATTTACGATTTTAAAACAAATACAATGCTGAGCTTTACTGGCGTAAGTGAAGAAACGGAAAAATTGGTTTTAGAATGTGCTTCTTTAGTAAAGGGGGCAGAGGTTTCTGTTTTTACAGACGATATGATTTACCACGTAAAGCCTAAAATTTTTGGTTACATAATGTCAGCAGTTGATAATTTAGACAACATTGTATGTAAAGATTTCCAGAATATTCCACGTGGCAAGTGGGGTAAAATTATCTTTTTCGGTTTACCACATACATTAAAAAAAGTGCTTGAGTTTTTTAATAAAGAAGAAAATAAAAATATCTGTAATGCTTTCAGAAGCTCGCTTTTGACAGTTGAAATTGTAGCCAAAGATGTAGATAAAGGCAAAGCAACAATGAGACTTGCCGAAATTCTTAATATCCCAAAAGAAAATATCGGTGCAATAGGTGATTATTATAACGATGTTCCTATGCTTAAAACAGTAAGCCATCCGGCTTGTTGCGGTCAGGCACCAAAAGATATAAAAGCGTTAGTAGAATATGTTACTTGTCATTGTAATAATGGTGCGGTAGCAGATTT
>JAZNCY010000246.1:0-1932 GCA_045587825.1 Acutalibacteraceae bacterium | reverse complement strand
CAAATTATAGATAATATTGTATTTGTTCTTGACTATTAATACTATATATACTATAATAATAGAGATAATGCAAAAGTGTTTTTTGTGTTATCTCATAATATAGTAGTTTTGTGATTATAAATATAATTTTTACATAGATTTATATTTTTTATATAAGAGCGAAAGCTCAACAAAACTTCATTACTATATTCGTGAGAACGGTTTTTAACCGTTCGCCTTAAAATATATTTTTAGAAAGGGGCATTCCGTTAATGGATCCTATCGCAATTATCATTGCAGTCGCTTGTGCGGTTGTATTTGGTGTTGGTGGTTTTATCATCGGTGGCGCTCACAGAAAAAAAGTTGCTGAATCTGCTATAGGCTCTGCTACTGAAGAAGCAGCTCGCATTGTTAACAATGCTATGACTGAAGCAGAACAAAAAAAGAAAGAGGCAATTCTTGAAGCCAAGGATGAAATCCACAAGCAAAGAACAGAAACAGAACACGAACTCCGTGAAAGACGTGCTGAAGTACAACGTCAGGAAAAAAGAATGATTCAAAAAGAAGAAAGTCTTGACAAAAAAGTTGAAGCACAGGAGAAAAAAGAAGAAGCACTCCAACAAAAGCTTAAAGAAGTTGAAGAAAAAGCACTCGAAATTGAAACAATTAAAAAGAGTCAGTTTGATATGCTTGAAAAAATCTCTGGTTACAGCAGAGAACAAGCTAAAGAAGTTCTTCTTAAAAATCTCGATGAGCAGTTGACTCACGAAAAAGCTCTTAAAATTTATGAGTATGAGCAACAGACAAAAGACGAAATGGATAAAATTGCAAAAGAAGTTATTTCTGGAGCTATCCAACGTTGTGCAGCAGACCACGCTGCAGAGGCTACAGTTTCAGTTGTTGCACTTCCTAACGACGAAATGAAGGGTAGAATCATTGGTCGTGAGGGTAGAAACATCCGTACAATTGAAACAATTACAGGTGTTGACCTTATTATTGACGATACTCCTGAAGCAATTACAGTTTCTTGCTTTGAGCCTGTTCGTCGTGAAATTGCACGTCAGACTCTTGAAAGACTTATTCAGGACGGCAGAATTCACCCAACACGTGTTGAAGAAATGTACGAAAAGTGCAAAAGAGAAGTTGAACTCACAATTAAACAGACTGGTGAAAAGGCTGTTATTGATGCAGGTGTCAACGGCGTAAATGGTGAACTCACTAAGCTCTTAGGTAAACTTAAATATCGTACAAGTTACGGTCAGAATGTTCTCAACCACTCACTTGAGGTTTCTTACCTTTCAGGTCTTATGGCTGCTGAGGTTGGTGCAGACGTTAAGCTCGCAAAGAGAGCAGGTCTTCTCCACGATATCGGTAAAGCACTTGACCACGAATACGAAGGCTCTCACGTTGAGTTAGGTGTTGAGGCTGCTAAAAAGAACAGAGAAAATGAGCAGGTTGTTCACGCTATTCACGCTCACCACGGTGACGTTGAAGCAAAAACTCTTATTGCTGCTATTGTTCAGGCTGCAGACGCTATTTCTGCTGCAAGACCAGGCGCAAGACGTGAAAACGTTGAAACATATATTCAGAGACTTCAGAAGCTTGAAGAAATTGCAACTTCATTTGAAGGTGTTGAAAAATCATTTGCAATTCAGGCTGGTAGAGAAGTAAGAATTATTGTAAAACCTGATGTTATTTCTGATGACCAGATGACTATCGTTGCAAGAGATATTGTTAACAAGATTGAAAATGAACTTGAATATCCAGGTCAGATTAAGGTTAACATTATCAGAGAAAGTCGTGCAGTTGACTTTGCAAAATAATTAATTAATCAAAAATGAAAACGGAACTCCTTAAAAAGTTGTTCCGTTTTTATATTTGAATAGTATTTTCGGCTTTATGGCATAGAAACGAGTATAAAAATGGGTTTATTATTTATTGGTGACGTTGTAG
>JAZNCY010000245.1:0-3267 GCA_045587825.1 Acutalibacteraceae bacterium | reverse complement strand
CCCCAGAGGACGTTTTACCACTTTCTACACTCTACTTAAAAATATTCTTTTTAGGTGCACCTGCCGGTATGGTGTTTAACTTTGGTGCAGGAATTGTAAGAGCAACAGGCGACACTAAAAAACCCCTTTTTATTCTTTCTGTTTCAGGACTTGTTAATGTTGGCTTAAACTTAATTCTTGTTATTAAATTCAATATGAGTGTAGCAGGTGTTGCTATTGCTACAATTATTTCTCAATATATTTCTGCAGCAGCAATAGTTGTAGTGCTTTTAAAAATGAATAATTCCTGTAAACTGTATTTCAAAAAAATACGCTTTCACAAAGAAGAACTTAAAAGAATTTTAATTGTAGGTGTTCCTGCTGGTATTCAGAATTCACTTTTCTCATTTTCAAACGTAGTTATTCAGACAACAATAAATTCTTTTGGCGCTGCTGCAATTGCGGGTAACACAGCCGCTTCTAATATAGATGCTATTGTTTACACTTGCACAAACGCAATTTCTCAAACTACAATGACATTCTCATCTCAGAACAACGGTGCAAAGAAATATGAGAACTTCAACAAGGTATATTTCAGATGTGTCGCTCTGACAATTGCAATTGGTTGCTCAATGGGTGTTTTAGGTGTTATATTCAAAGAAGCACTCATTGGAATCTTTTCAACTGACCCAGAAGTTATAGAAGTTGGTGCATTAAGACTTACTATGATTTTACCGACTTATTTCCTTTGCTCACTTATGGATGTAACTGGTGGACAGTTAAGAGGTATGGGAAAATCCTTCTTACCAATGATTGTTACACTTTTAGGTGCTTGTGGACTTCGTATTCTCTGGATTTTCACGCTTTACCCAACAAACCCGACACTCGAATTTCTCTATTGGGCATACCCAATTTCGTGGGGAATTACATTCCTTGTATTATTTGTGTGCTACTTTATAGTTAGAAAGCAGATAATGAAGAAGTCGGGAATTAGGAAATAGGAATTAGGAATTAGGAAATAGGAATTAGAAAAACTCACCATAGACTCGAGATGAATCTATGGTGAGTTTGTTTTCACTAATTTGTTATGAAAAAGTTTTAATCATAAGAATTTTTGATGCAGAACTCGTTTTTTTACCCCGAAGGCGTACACAGGTACGTCGAGCGGGTAAAAAGGCGAGTAAAAAAGCACTGCCAATCGGTAGTGCTTTTTGTTCTGCGCCAAAATTATATGATTAATACATTCCGCCGCCTTGAGCTGCTGCCATTGCTGCTGCATTAGCTGCATCTGCTGCTGGGTCTGGTTTATCTGTAACAAGGCTTTCAGTTGTGAGCACCATTGCTGCAACTGAAGAAGCATTCTGGAGAGCTGAACGTGTAACCTTAGTTGGGTCAAGAATACCAGCTTCAGCCATATCTGTGAATGTTTCGGTAGCAAAGTCATAACCATAACCAGCTTTACCTGAACGAAGAATGCCGTCAATAATTACTGAGCCTTCAAGACCAGCGTTTGCTGCAATCTGACGAACTGGCTCTTCAATAGCTTTAAGAACGATTTTAGCACCTGTTTTTTCGTCAAGGTCTTCAATTTTTTCAATATATTCTTTAAGAGCTGGGATTGCATTAAGAAGTGCAACACCACCACCAGCAACGTAGCCTTCTTCAACGGCTGCTTTTGTTGCTGCAAGAGCATCTTCAATTCTTAACTTCATTTCTTTCATTTCTGTTTCAGTAGCCGCACCTACACGGATAACTGCAACACCGCCTGAAAGCTTTGCAAGTCTTTCTTGAAGCTTTTCTCTGTCGAAATCAGAGGTTGTTGTTTCTATCTGATTTTTAATCTGACCAATACGAGCTTTAATTGCTTCGTTGTCGCCAGCACCATCAACAATGATTGTGTTTTCTTTAAGGATTTTAACCTGACGTGCACGACCGAGCTGAGCTACAGTAGCGTCTTTAAGGTCAAGACCTAATTCTTCTGTGATAACCTCACCACCTGTGAGAATTGCAATATCACGGAGCATTTCTTTTCTTCTGTCACCAAAGCCAGGAGCTTTAACACCAACACAAGTGAATGTGCCACGTAATTTGTTAACAAGAAGTGTAGCAAGAGCTTCGCCCTCAATATCTTCTGCAACAATAACGAGCTTTTTACCAGCCTGAACAATTTGCTCAAGAAGAGGAAGAATTTCCTGAATATTTGTAATTTTCTTATCTGTGATAAGAATGAAAGCATCGTCAATAACAGCTTCCATTTTATCTGTATCAGTTACCATATATGGTGAGATGTAACCACGGTCAAACTGCATACCTTCAACTACGTCACAGCTTGTTTCTGCAGTTTTGCTTTCTTCAACTGTAATAACGCCATCTGCAGTAACCTTTTCCATTGCTTCTGCAATAAGCTTACCAACGTTTGCATCTGCTGCTGAAATTGTAGCAATTCTTGCAATATCGCTTGAATTCTTAACTGGTTGTGAGTTAGCTTTAATTGTTTCTACAACGTTGTCAACTGCACCTTTAATACCCTTTTTAACTACCATTGGGTTAGCGCCAGCAGCAACGTTTTTCATACCTTCTCTGATTAAAGCCTGAGCTAAGAGAGTAGCAGTTGTAGTACCGTCACCAGCAACGTCATTTGTTTTTGTTGCAACCTCTTTAACGAGCTGAGCACCCATATTTTCAAATGGGTCTTCTAATTCAACTTCTTTAGCAATAGTAACACCATCGTTTGTAATGAGTGGTGCGCCATATTTTTTGTCAAGAACTACGTTTCTGCCTTTTGGGCCGAGTGTAATTTTAACTGTGTTAGCGAGCTTATCAATACCGCCCTGAAGAGCCTTACGAGCTTCTTCACCGTAAATAATCTGTTTAGCCATAATAAGTTACTCCTTAAATTAAATAAGTTTTAAATTATTCAACAATAGCAAGAATGTCATTCTGACGAACTACAACAAGTTCTTCGCCGTCAATTTTAACTTCTGTGCCAGAATATTTGCTTAAAATAACCTTGTCACCAAGCTTAACTTCCATTTTAACTTCTTTGCCGTCAACAATAGCACCAGGGCCAACTGCAATAACCTCTGCAGTCTGTGGTTTTTCTTGTGCAGCAGCTGCTAAAATAATACCGCTTTTTGTTGTTTCTTCTGCTTCGCAGAATTTAAGAACGACTCTGTCGCCAAGTGGTCTGAGTGTCATATAAAATACCTCCTGTGAGAAATATAAAATTTATTTTTTTGCGTTTTAGCACTCTCTTAATTTGAGTGCTAAAAGTATAATAATACCTTT
>JAZNCY010000244.1:0-3400 GCA_045587825.1 Acutalibacteraceae bacterium | reverse complement strand
TTATAATTTTAAATTACGCATTCCGAATTCCGAATTTAATTATTCAGCTTTAGGAGCATAAAGGTCTTTAAGACGAAGGAGATGTTCGTATCTCTCTGTAGCTGTTTTCTCTGAAAGTGCGAAGAGTTCTTCAGCTCTTTCTGGGAATGAGCGTGTGAGAGATGCATAACGTGCTTCGTTAAGAAGGAATTCACGGTAGCTGCCTGTTGCAGGTTTGCTATCAATTGTGAATGGATTCTGGCCTTCTGCTTTGAGAGCTGGGTTGTAACGGAACATATTCCAGTAACCGCAGTCAACAGCCTTCTTCATTTCGTTCTGGCAGTTAACCATACCACCCTTAATTGAGTGCATTTCGCAAGGAGCGTAAGCAATAATGATTGAAGGACCATTGTAAGCTTCAGCTTCTTTAATTGCTTTAAGAGTCTGGTTCTGGTCAGCACCCATAGCAATTTGTGCTACGTATACGTAACCATAGCTCATAGCGATTTCAGCAAGGCTCTTCTTAGCAACAGCTTTACCAGCAGCAGCGAATTGAGCAACCTGACCGATGTTAGAAGCTTTAGAAGCCTGGCCACCTGTATTTGAGTAAACTTCTGTATCAAATACCATGATGTTTACGTCTTCGCCAGATGCAAGAACGTGGTCAACACCACCGAAGCCGATGTCGTATGCCCAACCGTCACCACCGAAGATCCATACAGATTTCTTAGCAAGGTATTCTTTGTTAGCAAGAATTGATTTGCAGTTATCGCAGCAAGCACCATCGCCGAGAGCAGCAACAAGTGCTTCAGTAGCAGCGCCGTTTGCTTCACCATCGTTAACTGTATCAAGGTAAGCCTTAGCTTTAGCTTTAAGGTCATCAGAAGCTTTGTCTGATGTAAGAATGTTTTCAACTTTAGCAATAAGGCTGTTACGGATAGCGTTCTGACCTAAGAACATACCAAAGCCGTGTTCAGCGTTATCTTCAAAGAGTGAGTTAGCCCAAGCAGGACCCTGACCCTTAGCGTTTACTGTGTATGGTGATGTAGCAGCTGGACCACCCCAGATTGAAGAACAACCTGTTGCGTTAGAGATGTACATTCTGTCACCAAAGAGCTGTGTTACAAGACGAGCATAAGCTGTTTCAGCACAACCAGCACATGAGCCTGAGAACTCAAGAAGAGGTTTCTTGAACTGGCTTGAGATGAGGTTAGCAGATGAAGCAATGCCTTCTTTTTCTGTAACGTTAGCTACGCAGTAATCAAATGCTTCTTGTTGAGCATCCTGGCTTTCACGAGAAACCATTTTAAGTGAAGCTGTAGGACAAACGCCAACACAAACACCGCAACCCATACAATCCATAGGTGAAACTGCAAGTGTGTATTTGAAGCCTTTGTTTGTAATAGCTTTTTCTTTTGTAGCAACTTTTGTAACTGATGGAGCATTAGCTGCTTCTTCTTCGCTCATTGCGAATGGACGGATTGTAGCGTGAGGACAAACATAAGCACATTTGTTACAACCAACGCAAGTGTCGTTGTTCCATTCTGGAACCATAACTGCAACACCACGTTTTTCGTAAGCAGAAGCACCTTGTTCGAATGTACCGTCAGCGTGGTCCATAAATACAGAAACTGGAAGAGAGTCACCATTCATGTTACCAACTGGTTTCATGATGTTGTCAACCATCTTAACAAGTTTAGCTGGGCCTTCAGCTTTTTCTGCAGCAGCAGAGTCAACTGCATTTGCCCAATCAGCAGGAACATCATATTTTTTGAATGCACCGAAACCAGCGTCAATAGCTTTGTGGTTCATATCAACGATATCCTGACCTTTTTTGAGGAACTTCATAGCAGCGTTCTTCATGTAGCCAATAGCATCTTCTTTAGGAAGAACATTAGCAAGTGCGAAGAATGAAGCCTGAAGAATTGTGTTTGTTCTCTTACCAAGACCGATTTCAGCAGCTAAGTCAATAGCGTTAACTGTGTAGAGCTGAATGTTGTTCTTAGCAATATATTGTTTTGTTTCAGCGTTGAGCTTTTCAGCTACTTCAGCGTCATCCCACTGGCAGTTGATAAGGAATACACCGCCTGGTTTAACGTCGTTAACAATTTTGAAGCCTTTTTCAATGTAAGCAGGTGTGTGGCAAGCAACGAAGTCTGCCTTGTTTACATAGTATGGGCTCTTGATTGGCTTATCACCGAAACGAAGGTGAGAAATTGTAACGCCACCTGTTTTCTTTGAGTCATATTGGAAATATGCCTGTACATATTTGTCAGTATGGTCACCAATGATTTTGATAGAGTCTTTGTTAGCACCAACAGTACCGTCACCGCCGAGACCCCAGAATTTACACTCGATTGTACCTTCAGCAGCAGTTGCTGGAGCTTCTTTTTCTTCGAGTGAAAGGTAAGTAACGTCGTCGTTGATACCAAGTGTGAAGTGTTTCTTTGGTTCAGCCTTTGCGAGTTCATCATAAACTGCAAATACTGATGCAGGTGGTGTGTCTTTTGAACCAAGACCGTAACGACCGCCTGTTACTGTAAGACCTGTTTTGCCACAAGCTTCAAGAGCTGCAACAACGTCAAGGTAAAGTGGTTCACCAATTGAACCTGGTTCTTTAGTTCTGTCAAGAACAGCAATCTTCTTAACTGTCTTAGGAAGAGCTGCACAGAATTTATCAGCAGCGAATGGTCTGTAAAGTCTAACTTTAAGAAGACCAACTTTTTCGCCTTTTGCTAAGAGATAGTCAATAACTTCTTCTGCTACGTCACAGAATGAACCCATTGCTACGATTACTCTTTCAGCATCTTCAGCACCATAGTAGTTGAAGAGCTGATAGTTTGTGCCGAGTTTAGCATTAACTTTGCCCATATATTCTTCTACGATTGCAGGAACTTCATCATAGAATTTGTTACAAGCTTCTCTGTGTTGGAAGAAGATGTCACCATTTTCGTGAGAACCACGCATTACTGGGTGTTCTGGGTTAAGTGCTCTCTGACGGAATGCGTCAACAGCATCCATATCGCACATTTCTTTAAGGTCTTCATAATCCCAAATTTCAATTTTCTGAATTTCGTGAGATGTACGGAAACCATCGAAGAAGTTGATGAAAGGAACACGGCTCTTGATTGTTGCAAGGTGAGCAACTGCGCCTAAGTCCATAACTTCCTGAGTATTTGTTTCAGCGAGCATTGCGAAACCTGTCTGACGACAAGCATAAACGTCTGAATGGTCACCGAAAATATTGAGTGCGTGTGAAGCTACGCAACGAGCTGAAACATGGAAAACTGATGGGAGAAGTTCACCAGCAATTTTGTACATGTTAGGAATCATTAAAAGAAGACCTTGTGATGCTGTGTAAGTAGTTGTAAGAGCACCAGCTGCTAAAGAGCCGTGTACTGTACCTGCAGCACCTGCTTCA
>JAZNCY010000243.1:0-4254 GCA_045587825.1 Acutalibacteraceae bacterium | reverse complement strand
AGACCTAAATCCATCATAGATTGCATTGAGTCTATTCTATAATTCTTTTTAGGTGTGTGAATTGCTGTAAGACGGAGAGTGTTAATGTTGAATTTATCCCAGCCATATTTACAGTCACTTAAAATTGAAACACCGAATTCGCCATTTTGTGAGGTTATATCTGCCCATTTTTGTGCTGGTACTTCAAATAGCTTGTCACTCATATTGCCACGCTCAATAGCACCTAAGCCTAAGTCGAAGGTTGCTTTGTCATTGAGGGCTGTAAGAGTGAAAATATTTTTTGCCATTGTGCGAAGTGACTGCCATTCAACTTCGTTATACACATTAACAATTTCTGAACCACAGCTTAAAGAAATAATTTTTGTGAATGCGCTTCTGTCATCTTTCTGTGTAACTTTTATAGCAACCCGAGCTAAACCATTTTCAACAATTTCTTTTGAAACTAATTGTGGGATTCTGTCAGGTGCTTTGTTAGCCTCTTCATAGTTCATTTCCCAAGCTGGCCATTCTTCAGAACCAGTATAATTGAAAAGACCTGTAACAACAGGGGCTTTTAAAAGCTCCTGATTTAACGCTTTATCGAAAACAGATTTAATATCACCATTTTCATTGAGTGTAACAACATATTTTTCATTTTCTAAAGTGTTTTCAGTAGCTTTAAGAGTTGACTCTATAGCTGTTGCTTTGTCACTTTCTCTTATATCGTAAGCCTTTAAAGCTACGCCGTTTAAGTTAGCTACAAAAACAATTTCTGTAACGCCGTTTTTCTTAGAAATTATCTGCGCAGGAACTTCATTTTTGTTTTTATCAAACACTCTTACATACTTTGAGTTGAAATCAGTGAGTCTTACTGTAACAACGCCAGTTCTTTCTAATTCTATTGAGTTATAAACAACAACCGCTCTGCCTTCACAGAATGAAGTGTCAATAAGTGAAGTGAGTGCTGCAAGTGAGGTTTCCATTTCGTTTTTGAACTGATTCATTGAAACGAACAAATCATTCCAAGAGCGTTTGTAAACTCTCTGACAGGAGGTACCTGGCATATCGTCGTGGAATTGGTGAGCGATACCACGCTTCCAGGCACGTGTAAGAGCAGTTTTATTGTAAGAGTTTACACCTAAGAAATCTGCTAAAACTGAGCTTCTTTCAGCCATATCACCGAGTTCTTCCATATGTCTGTTCCAGCGCTTACTCATAACACGTGAGGTGTAACCGCCGACAGCGTGATTCTGCATAACGAGTTCGTTATTCCATAATGGAAGCTTTGCTTTTGCTTCATCACTTAAGTTGTCAAGGTCATAGAAGATTTCGTCAGCAGAAGCAGGGTGAATTTCTAACTCTTCATCATTTAATTTTACTGCTTCTTCTAAAAGAACTGCGCTTTCTTCTTTTGTTGCACCACCACGGTCACCTGTGCCGTGGAATTGGTAATCCCAGTTAAGACCAAATTTTTCATTTTCTTCTAATTTGTTATGTATGAATTCCCAATCACGAATTTTTTGGAATGGGCGTGAATATGAGCCAGGGTTTACTACTGCGAAAACCTCGTTACCATCAACGCCACGCCATCTGCCAATGTTAAATGGCATACCATAAGCTGAACCCCAGGTAAGTTTTTGTGTTGTGAAGCCTTTTAAGTTAGCGTGGTGCATTACACTTGGAAGTGCCCATCCAAAACCAAAACAGTCAGGGAGGAAAATATCAGTTGAGCGTTTACCGAATTTTTCATTGAAATATGAATTACCATAAAGAATATTTCTCATAAGTGCTTCAGGTGATGGCACGTTAACGTCGCCATTTTCAAAAGCAGAACCGCAGACATTCCATCTTCCTGTTTTTATGTATTCCTTCATTTTGTTATAGAGCTCTGGGTAATATTCTTCCATAAGCTCGTAACGGTAAGAACCTTCGAATGAGAATTTATAGGTTTTGTAATTTTCAAATAAGTGGAAATTTTCTAAAAGAGTTGCTTTAATATACTCTCTTATTGTCTCTTCTAAATCCCAACTCCAGACGGTGTCTAAATGTGAAGTTGCGACTGCATAAACTTTCTTTTTTGCCATATCAAAAAGTCCTTTCAAATTCATCTTTTACAACTATACAATAATTGTAAAATTATTTCAATATTTAATGCAAAAAAAGAAGAAATACTATTGAAATATCTTGTAGAAGTAGTATAATAAAAAAGTAAATTTTAACAACATATAGGGGGTAGTCCTTATGGCAAAATTAAGAGTTGGTATTATCGGTTGCGGTGGTATCGCAAACAGTAAGCATATGTCTGCTTTAAAGAAAATTGAAGAAGTAGAAATGGTCGCTTTTTGCGATATTATTTTAGAAAAAGCAGAGAAGGCAGTTGAAGAATATGGCACACCAGATGCTAAAGCTTATGAAGATTACAAAGAGCTTTTAAAAGATGAAACAATTGACGTTGTTCACGTTTGTACACCAAACCGTTCTCATAGTTTTATTACAATAGATGCTCTCGAGAGTGGCAAGCACGTTATGTGTGAAAAGCCAATGGCAAAAACTTATGAGGAAGCAGTTAAAATGTGCGAGGCTGCAGAAAGAACAGGCAAAAAGCTTTCTATAGGTTATCAGAACAGAAATACTGCAGAAAACCTCTATGTAAAGGCTTGTGCAGAAAATGGTCAATTTGGCGATATGTATTACGCTAACGCTTATGCAGTTCGTCGCAGAGCAGTTCCTACCTGGGGCGTGTTCCTTAATGAATATGAGCAGGGTGGCGGTCCACTTATTGATATTGGTACTCACGCTCTTGATATGACTCTCTGGATTATGGATAACTACGAACCAGAAATGGTTGTAGGTCAGACATTCAGAAAATTAGCTGATAAAGAAGAGCAAGGCAACGACTGGGGACCTTGGGACCCTGAAAAATATACAGTTGAAGATTCTGCATTCGGTTTTATAAAAATGAAAAATGGTGCTGTTATAAATCTTCAGTCAAGCTGGGCACTTAACGTGGCTGACCCTGATGAAGCTTGTTACACAATCTGTGGTGACGAGGGTGGCGTAGATACACGTGACGATAAGGTTGTTATTAACTTCATAAAAAATCAACGCCAGGTTATTGAAACCCCAAGCTTTGAAAGAGGTGGCGCAGCATTCTTTGAGGGTATTAAATGCGATGACCCTAAGGATGTTGAAGCAAGAAAATGGGTAAGCTCAATTCTTAAAGATACAGAAGTTCCAGTTCCACCAAGACAGGCACTTTGTGTAACCCGTATACTTGAAGGTATTTATGAATCAGCGAAAACAGGTTTACCTGTTTATTTTAAAGATTGAGGAGTTAAGTTATGAAATTTGCAGTTCAATTATATTCAGTTCGTGACCATATTGAAAATGGTAATGATTTATTAGATGTTTTAGGCAAGGTTAAAGAAATTGGCTTTGATGGTGTTGAATTCGCTGGTTACCAGGGCGTTTCAGCAGAAGAACTTAAAAGTAGATGTGACGAATTAGGTCTTACAATAGTTGGTACACATTTAGGTCTTGATGCTTTTGAGGGTGACAATCTCGCTAAAACTTTAGAATTCCACAAAACACTCGGTACAAAATATTTAGGTGTTGGTGGAGCACCACACTCAACTTACGAAGAAGCAAAAAATACTGCGGATGTATTAGGTAACGCTAATATAGAAGCAGAGAAAATTGGTATGAATACATATTATCATAACCACACAGAAGAATTTGAAGATTTAAAAGATGGCAAAACTGCTATGGATATAATCGGCGAACAATGTAAATTAGAAATTGATACATACTGGAGTTTTTGCGCTGGTATTAGAAACTCTGAGTATTTGCCAGCACATAAAGACCAGATTGCTTTAATTCATATTAAAGACGGTAAAAATCGTAAACCAATGGCTTTAGGCGAAGGTGAAAATGATTTACTTGATATTGTTAAAGGCGTTAAAGCAATCGGACTCGATTGGGTAATTTTAGAAAACGATGACCCAGTTCCAACAGGTCTTGAAGATATTACACGTAGCTACAAATGGCTTAAAGAAAATTTTTAATCAGGAGAGAGTAAAATGAAATTAGGTGTACTTACAAATCTTTTAGGTAGCGTTGCTTAAGAAGAAGCTATAAATGGCTTAAAGAAAATTTTTAATCAGGAGAGAGCAAAATGAAATTAGGTGTACTTACAAATCTTTTAGGTAGTGTGTCTTTAGAAGAGGCTTTAAAATATTTTTCATCATTAGGTCTTGAGATGGTAGAAATCGGTTG
>JAZNCY010000242.1:0-1639 GCA_045587825.1 Acutalibacteraceae bacterium | reverse complement strand
ATAATGCTCGGAAAATTCTTTGATTTAATAGAAGAAAAAATTAAGGAATTAGCAGAATATTAAAATAAAAAAGCAGAAGAAAAAAACTTCTGCTTTTTATTATTTTACTATTGACTTTAACAAAGTAAAGTGATAAACTGTTAAACGGTAAAAGAATACTATTGAAAGGAAAACTTAAATCTATGAAAAATTTTCATTCAGAAGCAGTTGATACTTTAGTAAAAGGTTTATTAAAACTTGAGACAGAAGAAGAATGCTTCGCATTTTTAGAAGATGTCTGCACAATTAAAGAATTACAGGATATGGCACAGAGATTTGATGTTGCTTTAAAGCTTTCAGATGGCTTTAATTATAATCAGGTTTCAGCAGCAACAGGTGCAAGCTCTGCAACTATAAGCCGTGTTAATAAATGCCTTATGTATGGTAATAACGGCTACAATACAATTATAGAAAGGCTCAAAGAGGAGAAATAATATGAGTTTTCAGTCAGATATTATAAGAGGCGATGAAAAGGCTGTATTTTCATTACGTTCTCTTTACAGTTCATTCGGTTTTAAACAATTCAGAATGAGTAAATTTGAAGAATATGATTTATATGTTAAAAACAAAGATTTTTTAGTTTCTAATGAAGTAATTACTTTCACAGATGGTTCTGGTAAATTACTCGCATTAAAACCTGACGTTACATTATCTATTATTAAAAATTCAAGAGATTGTGGCGATAAAACCCAAAAGGTTTATTATGATGAGAATGTTTACAGAACTACAAAAGGTAACAAAGAATTCCGTGAAATAATGCAGACTGGTCTTGAGTGCATTGGTAACATTGGCGCTTATGAAGTAGCTGAGGTTGTTTTACTTGCTTTAAAAAGCCTTGAAGAAATTACTGATGATTTTGTTTTAGATATTTCTTATATGGATATTATTCTTTCAGTTCTTTCTGATTCAGGTCTCGATTCACTTGGAACAAGCAAAATTCTTAAAGCAATAGGCGAAAAGAATACTGATGAAATCAAAAAGATTTGTGATGAAAAGAATATAGATGCTGACAGAATTGTTTCACTCGTTACAATTAACGGTAAATATGAGTCTGTTTTAGAAAATTTAGAAAAACTCTGTGTTACATATAATGAAAAATCACATCTCAATACTTTTAAAAAGATTTTAACATTTCTTTGTAACAGCGGTTACGCTGACAAAATTAACGTTGATTTTTCAATAGTAAATAATATGAATTATTATAATGGTGTTGTTTTCCAGGGTTATGTAAATAATATTCCATCAAGTATTCTTTCTGGTGGTCAGTATGATAATTTAATGCTCAAAATGGGTAGAAAAGATAAGGCTATCGGCTTTGCTGTCTATCTTGATTTATTACAAAGATATAATAACACAGAAAAGCAATTTGATGTTGATTATATTTTACTAAAAAATGATACAGATGATATTTCTGTTATTTCAAAATGTGTTTCAGATTTAAAGAAAGAAAATGCATCAGTCTTAGTACAGAATGAAATTCCAGAGAATATTAAATATCGTAAAGCGTTTAAATTTACGGATCAAGGGGTTAAAGAAATATGAAACAAATAGTAAATGTAGCCCTTCCTAAAGGTAGATTAGGTGAAAAGGTTTACGATAT
>JAZNCY010000241.1:0-10643 GCA_045587825.1 Acutalibacteraceae bacterium | reverse complement strand
ACAGTTTTAATTGCTGTTGTTGATGGTGAAGAGCAATTATATTCACAGAATTTTGCTTGTCCTGAGCACGGCTCGTTTATGGATGAATTAGAGCCAAGAATGTTCTCTTTCAATAATCCATTCGGTGCTTGTCCTACTTGCTCTGGTCTTAGTATGTTTTTACGAGTATCTGAAGATTTATTAGTGCCTAACAGAAATCTTTCTATAAATGAAGGTGCAATCAAAGGTTGCGGTTGGGGCCAGAGTGATAAAAGTACCATTGCTGGTATGTATTACACTGCACTCGCAGAAAAATATAACTTCACTTTTGATACACCATTTAAGGATATTTCTAAAGAAGGTCAGGATGCAATCTTTTATGGAACAAAAGGCGAAAGAATGCAGGTTACACGTGTTAATGAATACGGTAGCGGAACTTATATGACCGATTTTGAAGGTATTATAAACAACCTTGAACGTCGCCACAGAGAAACTACAAGTGACTGGTCAAGAAATGATATTGAGCAATATATGGTTGAATGTCCGTGCCCTGATTGTAAGGGTAAAAGACTTAAACCTGCTTCACTTGCTGTTACAGTCGGCGGTAAAAATATTATGGAATTTACCGATATGTCTGTAAGAGAAGAGTTAGAGTTTATTGAGAAAATAGAAGAAACACTTTCTGAAAAAGACAGAAAAATCGGTAAGCAAATATTTAAAGAAATCCGTTCACGTCTTTCATTCCTTTGTGATGTTGGTCTTGATTATTTAACACTTTCACGTTCTGCCGGAACTCTTTCGGGTGGTGAAAGTCAGAGAATAAGACTTGCTACACAAATCGGTTCTTCCTTAATGGGTGTTTTATATATCTTAGACGAGCCAAGCATTGGTTTGCATCAGCGTGATAACGATAAGCTTTTACAGTCCCTTAAAAATTTAAGAGATTTGGGTAATACTTTAATTGTTGTTGAACACGATGAAGATACAATGAATGCGGCAGATTATATTGTTGACGTCGGCCCGGGTGCTGGTGTTCATGGTGGTGAAATTGTATTCCAGGGTACAGTTAAAGATATTAAAAAGTGTAAGAATTCTATCACTGGTCAATACCTTTCAGGTAAACGAAAAATTGAAGTGCCCGCAACAAGACGTGAGGGTAATGGTAAATCACTTATAATTAAAGGTGCTAAAGAAAATAACCTTAAAAATATTGACGTAGAAATACCACTTGGTAAGTTTGTTGCTGTAACTGGTGTTTCAGGTTCAGGTAAATCATCTTTAATAAATGAAATTTTATTTAAAAAGTTATCTGCAGAGCTTAACGGTGCAAGAAAATTCCCTGGCAAGCACGATGAAATTCTTGGTCTCGAGCATCTTGATAAAGTTATTGATATTGACCAGTCACCAATCGGAAGAACTCCACGCTCAAACCCAGCGACTTATACGGGTGTGTTTACAGATATCCGTGAGCTTTTCAGTCAGACTCAGGATGCAAAAATGAAAGGCTATAGTGCAGGCAGATTTTCGTTCAACGTAAAAGGCGGACGTTGTGAAGCGTGTGAGGGTGACGGTATCATAAAAATCGAAATGAACTTCTTGTCGGACGTTTATGTGCCTTGTGAGGTTTGTCACGGCGCAAGATATAACAGAGAAACTCTTGAGGTGCTTTACAAGGGTAAGAGTATTTCAGATGTTCTTAATATGACAGTTGAAGAAGCAACAGCGTTTTTTGAAAATCACCCTAAAATTCACAAGAAGCTCGCAACACTTAATGATGTTGGCTTAGGTTATATTACATTAGGACAGCCTGCAACAACTCTTTCAGGTGGTGAAGCACAAAGAGTTAAACTTGCAACTGAACTTTCAAGACGTTCAACAGGCAGAACTATTTATATTTTAGACGAGCCTACAACAGGACTTCATTCAGCAGACGTAAGTAAGCTTTTAGAAGTGCTTAACAGACTTGTTGATGCCGAAAATAGTATAGTAGTAATTGAACACAACCTTGATGTTATTAAAACTGCCGACTATATTATAGATTTAGGTCCAGAGGGTGGTAACGGCGGTGGTACTGTTGTTGCAACTGGTACACCTGAAGAAGTAGCAAAGAATAAAAAATCATATACGGGGCAATATCTCAAAAACGTATTAGGAAAATAATATTGCTATTTATTTGAAAAAACAGTATAATTGATAAGATATATCAAAAAAGGAGTAAGTAATTTTATGAAAGCAAGCGAAAGCATACAGAATTACGATATTAAAGTAAGAGAATACACAAACTATGCAATTAAAAGCATTAAGAATTGTTGCAAGAATTTTGGTCCAAGACCAACTGGTAGCGAAGCAGAAAAGAATGCTCAGGAATATATGATGAATGACCTTAACAATTTCTGCGACGAGGTTACACGTGAAGAATTTAAAGTAAGCGATAAAGCGTTTATGTCATGGATAAGAATAGGCGTTGTTATGGCAATTATAGCAATAGCTATGTTCACATTGGGCTTTTTTGCAGTATCAGCCGCAATATTCTTTTTAATTATTTTAATGATTGCACTTGAATTTGGTTTTTATAAACCTGTTTTAGATACATTCTTCAAAAAGAAAACTGCTGGTAACGTTTACGGCGTAAGAAAAGCAAAGGGTGAAGCTAAAAAAAGAATCATTCTTTGCGCTCATACTGACTCTGCTTACGAATGGAAATATACATACAAAACAGGCAGAAAAGGTGTAGCGTTCAATATTTATGGTGCGGCTATATGTCTTTTAGTAGGTTTAGGCTTCTCTATTTATGGTATTGTGGCAAATGGCGCTTTTTCAGAAATTGTATGGTTAGGGGATGGTTTAGCTACTAAAATTTTAGCAGTTGTACTTTACCTTACACTTATTGTTTATTTCTTTAATTTCTCATTTATAAACTACAAAAATCCTGTTACAGGCTGTATAGATAATTTAAGCGGTGTGTTTATTTCAAATGCAGTTGCAAAATATCTTAATGATAATGACATCCGTTTTGAAAATACAGAGGTTTGTGTGCTTTTAACTGGCGCAGAAGAAGCAGGTCTTCGTGGCTCAAAATCATTCGTTAAAAATCACCCTGAATTACAGAATAAAGATGTTGAAACAGTAGTTGTTGGTGTTGATACAATCTGCGAAATGGATTTTATGAAAATCTACAGTAAGGATATGAATGGTCTTACAAAGAATGATGAAAGAGTTGCAAAGCTCATTCAGGAGGGTGCAAAAAATGCTGGCTTCGACGTACCAACAGGCGTTATTGAATTAGGTGCAACAGATGCTGCAGCATTTTCACAAAAAGGTATTCCTGCGGCTACTTTTGTTGCTATGAATCCTGAGCCATCAAGATATTATCACACAAGACTTGATACAGTAGAAATGATTAAGCCACAGGCTATTGATGCTGGTGTTAAAATTGCTCTTGAAACAGTATTTTTATACGATGAAAAGGGTATATGATTATGAACTCTGAAAATCTTAATCATAAGCTTACTGGTAGTGGCAATTTACTTGATGAAAAAGGTGCTTTGCGTGAAGCGGGTTGGGCAAATAGTTTGGTTTATGACTACTCACGCTCAATGGTAAAAGCAAATAAATCAAGGCTTAAAGAATGGGATTACTACCACGTTATAAATAGCGAAGGTAAATATGCTATTTCTTTTACTTTTGCCGATAATGGCTATATGGGTCTTATAGATTGCTCTGTATTTGACTTTGTAACTAAAGAAAAATTCTCTGCAACAGAAATCCCAATAATGCCAATGGGTAAGCTTAATTTGCCACCTACAAGCGAAAAAGGTGATATTTCTTTTAAAAATAAATCCTGTGAGTTTCATATTGATAGAACTGAAACTGGGAGACACTTTTATTGTGATTTTAAAAGAACTTTTAACCATACCGAGATAGTTGCCGATATTTATTTAGAGCAACCACCAATGGATACGATGGTTATTGCAACACCTTGGAAAGAGAATAAAAAAGCGTTCTATTATAACCAGAAAATTACTTGTATGAGGGCAAAAGGCTCTGTAACAGTTAAAGGTAGAACATACACTTTTGATGACAGTAAAGATTACGGAATTCTTGACTGGGGCAGAGGAGTGTGGACTTATGACAATACCTGGTTTTGGGGCGTTGGCAGTGGTACGGTGAACGGCAAACCATTCGGTTACAATATCGGATATGGTTTTGGCGATACTTCGGCGGCGAGTGAAAATATGCTCTTTTACGATGGCAAATGCCATAAATTAGATTTAATTGATTTTTGTATTCCAGAGAACGTAATGAGCACCTGGAATATGACTTCAAGTGATAACAGATTCAGAATGCAGTTTACACCATTCTTTAATGACAGAACCGATATTTCAGTTGGTATTATGTCACAACACGCTGATAAACTTTTTGGTATGTTAAATGGTGTTGCTGTACTTGACGATGGTACAGAGTTAAAAATAGAAAATATGCCTGTGTTCCATGAAAGAGTACATAATAAATGGTAATAAAAAACATATAATAATATAAAATAATTTTCGGGGGTGCTTTTATGCTTTGTCAGAATTGCAAAAAAAATGAAGCAAATATGCACATGAAAAGAATAATAAATGGTAGTGCAACAGAGGTTCATCTTTGCACCGATTGTGCCCGTTCACTTGGTTACGGCGATGCTTTTTCTTTAGGCTTTTCAGACCTTTTCAGCGATTTGTTGGGAAGAAGTGAAAAAAGTCTTAGTGGCGAAAGAACTTTAAGATGTTCGCTTTGTGGCAAAAGCTTTAACGATATTGTAGAGAGTGGCAGAGTTGGTTGTGCTGAATGTTACGTTACATTCTATGATAAGCTTTTACCAACCTTAAGAAAAATTCACGGCAAAACTACTCATCAGGGTAAAATTCCAACTGATTTTACTGAGAGTAAGGGTAACCCGGTAAGAGATATAGATGAACTTAAAAAAGCGTTGAAAGAAGCAATAGAAAAAGAAGAATTTGAATTGGCGGCTACTCTTCGTGATGAAATCAATGCTTTAAGTGGAGGTGCTTTTTAATGGGTGCAAAATGGTATTTAGGTACTGGTGTGCAGAATGACGTTATTATAAGCACAAGTATTCACTTAGTAAGAAATCTAAGAGAGTTTCCGTTTCCACATATGCTCTCTTTACAAGATAAATTGAAAGTAAATGCTATAATAAAAGAAGCATCTGACTCACTCGAAGGTTATAGCTTCAATTATTTAGAGATGAAAACACTTTCTCAATATGAGGTTGTATCGCTTGCTGAAAGGCATCTTGTAAGCCCTGAGTTTGCTTCTTCTCGTGATGGCAGAGCACTTTTAATCACAGACGATGAATCTGTAAGTGTGATGCTTAATGAAGATGACCACATTCGTTTTCAGGTTATGTATGCGGCATTTTCTCTTGATGAAGCATATAGAACTGCTAATGAAATAGATAATTCGCTTTCAAGTAAATTAAACTTTGCTTTTGACGAAAGAATAGGTTATTTAACACAAGACCCGACAATTATCGGTACTGGCATGAAAGCATCTGTGGTGCTTCATTTACCAGGACTTGTGTCACTTATGCAAATACCAAAGCTTATTTCAACTGTTCAGAAATTAGGTCTTACACTTCGTGGTTCTTATGGCGAAGGTGCATCTGCAAAAGGTGATATGTTCCAACTCAGTAACAGTATCACTTTAGGTATTTCTGAAAAAGCGGCTATTGAAAATCTTAAGTCAATCGCTTTACAGATTGCAGCACAGGAAAGAGCGGCAAGAGAAGAACTTTTAAAATTAACAGTTACAGAAGATAAAATTTTCAGAGCATACGGTGTGCTTAAATATGCAAGGCTTATTGACACTGATGAGCTTATGGATTTATTGTCTTTAGTTCGTCTTGGTGCAGTAAAAGGTTTGATTAATATTGATACAGCGAAAATAGAAGGTATGATGATTAATTTACAACCTGCTACAATTTCACTTTCTGTTGACAGACCTTTAGACAGAAATGGTCGTGATGCTTTAAGAGCTCAACGTGTGCGAGAAATGTTGGAGTAATTTATGGCGAAAATTGATAAAAGAAAACAATTAACCGCTTCGCTTCTTTTGACGCTTGCGGCGTTTATATGGGGTAGTGCTTTTGTAGCACAAAGTGAAGCGTTAGATGTTTTAGGTCATTTTACGTTTCTTATGTCACGCTCATTCTTCGGTGTATTGACACTTATTCCGGTTGCAGTTTTTATTTATAAAAAAGGGCAAAAAACGGGTGCAGGCGAGCACGGAGAATATAAATCATTTTTTTCAAAGGATTTATTATTGGGTGGCTCTATTTGTGGTGTTGTACTCTTCACGGCATCAGAGTTACAACAGGTAGGTATTATTTCGTCAGGAGTGGGCAAATCAGGCTTTTTAACCACTCTTTACATATTAGCGGTGCCTCTTTTGGGACTCTTCTTGAAACGCAAAGTAAAGCCGTTTATGTGGGTGTGCATAGCACTCGGCATTATAGGAATGTATTTTTTATGTGTTTCTGAAACAAGTGCATTGAATTTCGGCGATTTTATGCTCATACTCTGTGCAGTATGTTTTGCTGTGCATATTATGGTAATTGACCAATTTGTAAAAAAGGTTGACGGTGTTCGTCTTTCTTTGGTGCAGTTCTTTGTTTGTGGTGTGCTTTCGTTAATTACTGCATTGATTTTTGAAACAATAGATTTCAATTTGATTAAAGAAGCAATTATTTCTATCCTTTATGCTGGCGTTTTATCATCAGGCGTTGCTTACACGTTGCAGATTGTATCACAGAAAAATTTAAGCCCTACGGTAGCTTGTCTTATAATGAGTCTTGAGTCAGTTTTTGCAGCTCTTTCTGGGGCTTTATTTGGCGAGCGTCTTACAGGCAACGAAATATTCGGTTGTGTTTTAGTGTTTATGGCAACAATTTTAGCACAGTTACCAATAGAAAATATAAGATTAAAAAAACCATCAACAAATTAAATTTGTTGATGGTTTTTTATCAGGTTTTGTTAGCTAGTTTAAATACATCGTGCTGTGTACCTAAAATCATAATGTGGTCGTTTTCTACAAATCTGTAATCAGCACCAGGAGCACCTGTAACTCTGTCGTCGTTTTTAATAACGATGATGTTTACTTTGTAGTTTTTGCGTACGTTTACTTCCTGAATAGTTTTACCAATCCACGAGGCAAGAACAGGTATTTCATAAATTGCATATTCTTCTGTGAGCTGAATTAAATCATAAATGTTTTTAGCGTTATACTTTATACCAGTCTTTTCTGCAATTTCTCTTTCTGGATAAATGGTGTCATCGGCACCAATTTTCTTTAAAAGATTTGCTTGTCTGTCACGTTTTGCAACAGAAACAACTTTTTTGGCACCTAATTCTTTTAAGAGTGAAGTGATTTCTAATGAAGCCTGAAAGTCTTTACCAGTACAAACAAAGCAGATGTCAAAGTTGTTTATACCCAATGAACGAAGTACACCTTCATTCTGGCAGTCGCCGATAAAAGAGTCAGGGAATATACTGTTTAAGGCTTCAACTTTTTCCTCATTTTTATCTACTATTACAATGTCGTTACCAAGGTCAAGCATCTGTTTTGCTAAATGTTTGCCAAATCTGCCGACACCTATTACAAGTATTGATTGCATAATAATATCTCCTATAAATAAAATTCTTATCCTACTATAACATTTTCTTTCGGTCTGTCAATAGGTTCGTTAACTTTCTTTTCAGCAAAAGTTAAAAATAGCGTTAATCCGCCAACTCTACCACCAAACATAAGAGCAATAACAACAAGTTTTGAGACACCTGAAAGCTCTGTGGTAAGTCCCTTTGAAAGACCAGAAGTGCTTATAGCACTTATTGTTTCGAAAATTGTATCGGTAATTGAGAAGTCGTCAACTGTGCAAATAACAGCAGTTGCTGTGAATACAGCTATAATATAAATTACTAAAATGGCTACAGCTTGCTTAAGTGTTTCAGTAGGTATTGAACGTTTGAAAACTTGAGGATGAGTGTTGTTTCTTGCGGCAGCTACAGTAAATACAAAAAGAACTGCAACAGTTGTTACCTTTATACCGCCACCAGTTGAAGCGGAACCTGCACCTATAAACATAAGAAGGTCCGTGAGCATTTCGCTTCCTTGAGAAATTTGAGTGTAATCAAGAGTCGCGAAACCAGCATTTCTGGGGGTTACCGAAGCAAATAAGGCTTTTATGACTTTTTCGCCTATAGGTAAGCCTTCAAAAAGGTTTTTGTCTTCAAAAATCATAAAGAGCAAGGCTCCACCAACAAACAAAATAAAGTTTGTTGCAAAAACTAATTTTGAGTGGAGTGAATACATTTTAAAATCAGCTTTATGATTTATTACATCATCCCACACAAGAAAACCAAGTCCACCGATTACAATAAGTACCATTAAAGTAATGCAGATTAATGGGTCTGAACTGTAAGAGAGCAGTGATGAATATGGGGATTTTATACCCATCAAATCAAAACCAGCATTACAAAATGCGGATACTGAATGGAAAACAGAAATTTCAATTCCATTAGCTATGCCAAATTCAGGGATATATCTTGTTGCCAAAATTACAGCACCGATAAGTTCAGTAATAAAAGTAATAAAAAATATTCTTTTTAATAACTTTACAACACCGCTTAAACGTAGTGTTCCTTCAGATTGCATAAGCACTCGTCTTTCATATATGCCTATTCGCTTTCTTAAAAAAAGCGAAAACATTGAAATTACAACGATAAATCCAAGATTTCCGATTTGTATAAGTAAAAGAATAACAATTCTGCCAAACAGAGACCAGTGAGTGTAGGTGTCATAAAGCACAAGACCTGCACCACTTATGGCACTTGTTGAAGTGAATATTGTATTTAAAATAGGTGTCATTTCGCCACTCTGCGAAGATATTGGCAAGGTTAGAAGAGCGGCACCTATTAAAGTTAAAAGTGCGAAGCTTAACACAATGGTCTGTGTATAAGTAAACTTCTCTCGTAGTTTCTCTAACATTCAAATTACTCCATTTTCTAATAGCGTCGCAGACCCTTAATTCTGCATTGGCGAAGTCATTATTCTTTCCAGAATTTCCTGTCAAGACTTCTGTATTGAATTGCTTCGAAAATATGCTTCTTTTCTATCATTTCTGATTTATCAAGGTCTGCAATAGTTCTTGCTACTTTTAAAATCTTATCGTAAGCACGTGCAGAAAGACCTAATTTTTCAAAAGAGTTTTCTAAAATCTTTGCGGCATCTTCACTAAGGACACAAAACTGCCTTGTCATAGAAGGTGTCATTTTAGCGTTACAGGTAACTGTTGTGCCTTTGAAACGCTCTAACTGAATTGCTCTTGCTTCGTTTACACGCTTTCTTATATCTTTTGAACATTCACTTTCTTCAGTAGTTGAAAGCTGACTGTAATCAACCGGTGGAACTTCTATGTGAATATCTAATCTGTCAAGCAAAGGCCCTGAAACCTTTGAAAGATATCTTGCTGGTGCGCCTTTAGGACAGGTGCATTTTTTAGTCGGATGACCATAATGACCACAAGGACACGGGTTCATAGCACAAATAAGCATAACCGAGCAAGGGTATGTAAGAGCACAAGCCGCTCTTGAAATTGTAATAGTACCATTCTCAATAGGTTGCCTTAAAACTTCCATTGTGTTACGTGTGAATTCAGGTAATTCATCAAGGAATAACACGCCGTTATGAGCAAGTGATAATTCACCAGGTTTTGGAATTGTGCCACCACCTGAAAGTCCTGCAGGGGAAACAGAGTGGTGTGGTGCTCTGAAGGGTCTGTAATTTATAATCGGGTTATCTTTAGAAAGATTACCTGAAAGCGAATATATTTTTGTTGTTTCTAATGCCTCGTCAACTGTAATATCAGGCAAAATTGTCGGTATTCTTTTGGCGAGCATACTTTTACCAGAGCCAGGAGGTCCAATCATAAGTGCATTATGACCACCAGCAGCGGCAACCTCTAAAGCTCTTTTAACCTCGAACTGACCTTTAACGTCTTTAAAGTCAGGTAAATAAGATGGAACCTCGAATGTGGTAAAAGGCTTTAATTTAACAGGTTCTATAATATTGAAGTCATTTATGTGGTCAACTACTTCTTTTAAAGTTTTAACACCATAAACTTTTATATCTTCAATAACAGCCGCTTCTTCGCAGTTGTCAAACGGAACATAAATCTCTTTTACGCCGTGTTCTTTTGCAGCTATAACCATTGGCAAAACGCCTTTTATACTTTTGATTTCACCTGAAAGTGAGAGTTCGCCTACGAAAGCTGCATCTTTGTAATCACCACGGATTTGCTGAGTTGCAGAAAGAACTGCTATTGCAAGTGGTAAATCGTAATAAGAACCTTCTTTTTTTGTGTCAGCGGGGGCTAAGTTGAACGTGTAATGATAAGAAAAGCTCATATCAAGTCCTGAGTTTTTTAGTGCGGCAGTAACTCTATCTTTAGCTTCGCTTACAGCCGTGTCGGGAAGTCCAACTATACTCACGTTGCCACCTTTACTTGCTGATGACATACTTAATTCAACATCTACCATATATGAATTAAGCCCTACAAGACCAACACTTTTTATTTTAGTAAACATTATAATTATTCTCCTGAAGTT
>JAZNCY010000240.1:0-6710 GCA_045587825.1 Acutalibacteraceae bacterium | reverse complement strand
AGCTGAGCTATGCTCCCATTGCTTTCGTTGCACTCGCAACGATAGATACTATACACTATTGCAATCGATTTGTCAACACTTTTTTTCAAAAAATTTCAAATTTTTTTAAAAAAGTTTTTAAGGGTTGCTTAAAGCGTTGATTTTGCTTGATTTACAATAGATTGCATCTCTGAAAATTTCTTTTCAATATCAGAAACCAACTTAAATTGAGTTCTTGCACGAACAAGATTGTGCTCTGGATATTCAGTTTTAAAATAAACATCACCATTTAAAAAGTCACCTAAAAATCTTATACCACATTCAAATGTTAAAAGTTTAGCTGCAAATGGTAAATATGTAATTTCATTTTCAGTAAGAGCATCACCTGCTGATTCAAGGTAACCCTCAACATACGCTTTGAAAAGTTCTAAATCAAGTGAGATTTTTGAAAGGTCTTTTTCATCTTCTGCGCCTGTATTAGCACCAAAGCGGATGCTATCACCAAAGTCATAAAGTGAACTGCCTGGCATAACAGTATCAAGGTCAACAACACAAAGTGGTTTGTTTGTTGTTTTATCAAAAAGAACGTTGTTAAGCTTTGTGTCATTATGAGTAACACGTAAAGGAAGCTCGCCGCCATTTAACATATCAACAAGAACCGAACAATCTTTTTCACGTGCTAATACAAATTCAATTTCAGGTAAAGCTTCATTTTTTCTGCCAGATTTATTTTCTTCTAAAGCAACTTTAAAATCATTGAATCTTGAAACAGTATTATGGAAATTTGGAATTGTATCTTTAAGAGTTTCAATAGGATAATCTGCTAACTGCTTCTGAAAATTACCGAAAGCTAAAGCAGCCATTTTAAAATCGTCACTGCTTCTGACACCATCTAAAGAATACGAATCGTCAACAAAGTTATAAACACGCCAACAACCACCATCATCTGCCAAAGCATAATTCTCCCCTGTTTTAGTTTTAAAAACAGTTAAAACTTCACGCTCTGTGTCACCATTAGCATCTTTAATTTTCTTTTTGATATGCTCAGTTATACCAACAACATTTTCCATAACCTCAATTGGCTTTTTGAAAACATTGTGGTTAATCCATTGAAGAAGATATTTTTCTGTTTTACCTTCTACATTATATTCTACTACGAAGGTGTCATTAATATGACCAACTGTAATAGGTTTTATTTCTTTTATTGTACCATTAAAATCATATTGATTTAATATATCAACTAATTTCTTATCCATAACTTACCTCACAGATATTTAATGCGATTATTATAATCTATTTAAAATAAATAGTCAAGGCAGAAAAACAGTCTTAGCTTTCGCCAAGACTGTTTACAAACTTATTTCCATACACCTTCATAAATCAAATCAGGTGTTACTGAAGCTAAATCATTGTAGTAGTCAACTTCAATGTAGTTATCAGCTGAGTTGCTAAGAGCGAATGCAACACTTGCAGTGTGAGTACCGAGTGTGCTGATTTCACCAGGCTCAAACAAGTTTTCTTGTGGGAAAATTTCTAATTCATTACCTGAATCATCATACGCTCTGAAATGAGCAGGAGTAATTACAAGACCAGCTTCAATATCGTCATTAGAATACTCGTAAATAACAACTACTACCCTATCTGTTTTAGGTGCATCTTCAGCTGTTGTATCTGGCTCTGTTTCGTAAACTGACGTAATTTTTAAAGAATATCTACCTTCTGGCGAAGTAAAATAGTTATCTTTGGTTTCGTCCTGTAAAACAGCACCAAGGTTTACTTTATCTTCAATAGTCGGTTCTTTTTCACGTGTTAATACACCAACTATAATTGTAAATAAAGTAACCACACCAATAATACTAAAACAAATTTTCATTGCTTTTTCGCTCATAGAATCACTCCCTGATTAATATAAACTTACCTAACTTAAATGAATAAAGATAAACCTCTTTTACATTTACACCTGTACATTCCTCTAATGCAGATTTGTAAACATCAAGCTGAGCTTTATAAATTGAAACCAACGTGTTTTCATCTGTGATTTTATCTGTTTTGTAGTCAATTAAAACTGCTCCATCGCTTTCTAAAAACGCACAGTCAAATTTACCCTGAACAATAATTTTTTCTTCCTTTAAATGTTCTGGTAAATCATTATAAAATTCGCCCGCAGATTTAAAAACAGAAAATTCATACTCTTTATAGACTGTTTCGGCTTTCAAAAGTCGCTTTGCAATATCACTATTGAAAAACTCTGCAATTTTTTCTTTATCAATAAGAGATATTTCGGTTTCTGACAGTTTAAACTCAGTTCTGAGTCTCTCTATTTCTTCATCTAAATTATCATTTGCCTTTTTAAAGTCGCAAAGCTCTAAGAATTTATGAACAACAGTACCTTTTGTAGCACCAGTAATATCGCCTTCTAAGAACTTTGGTTTTTTAGATGCAAAAAATGACCTTGCTGCAATATGATTTTCAACTGACGAAGCATTGATTTTTGCAAGAACAGTTGAAAGTTCATCGTAAGGATAAACATACTCTGCTCTCTCTTTAAACTTATTGAGTAAATCATAGTTGACTTCACACACAGCTTCAGGTGCATCTTCAAGCACTTGCTCGTCAGCTTGATTTACATCAGTAATTTTAATCTTCAAATCAAAGTCTGCATCAATAAGAGTTGTGGTCTCAACCCCAAAATATTCACGAAGCTCTTTTGCATCCTTATGATAAAGCATAGCAGAACAAATCCATTCTGTCAAATTCTTTGCTTTATACACCTCAAACGGATGAAGATATTTATTATTATTTTCGTCATTCATATAAAGACTACGCGCAATTCTTGTTTTTGATGCTTTACTTGTAGTCGAGCAAACAAATACAAGGTGTTCCTTAGCT
This sequence comes from Acutalibacteraceae bacterium, assembly GCA_045587825.1. GTDB lineage: Bacteria > Bacillota > Clostridia > Oscillospirales > Acutalibacteraceae > DTU089. The sequence continues at coordinate 3,842 of JAZNCY010000240.1, read as the reverse complement.
CTTGTTAAAGCAACATAAAGAACTCTGAGCTCCTCTGAAATATCACCTTGTTTTATGGCTTTTTCACCAGCAAATGATGAGAGCGTGCCGTATCTTGTAAATTTCTCATCATCTCTGATTTTAACGCCTAAACCTACTTCACGTGATACAGTAAGAGAGCCGTAGCTATCACTTAAATTAAAGCTTTTTGCACAATCAGCAAGTATAACAAATTGGAATTCGAGTCCCTTACTTTTGTGAATTGACATAATCTTTACGCCACCAAAATCGGCAACGTTAGTTTTTGTCAATGCTTTGTTATCAATTACTGAATCAAGATAACGAATAAAGCTTGAAAGTCCATAACGACCATTAGAAGTGAAATTTTCAGCACATTTAAGCACACTGTTTATTGCTCTATAACGCTCTTCGCCGTTATCTGTTGATAAAAATATTTCAGTTATTGCAGTATCATCTATAAGCAATTTAACAAAATCGTAAATAGGATATGATGCTGAAATGCTTCTGTAAAAATCAAGTTTTCTTACAAAAAACTCTGCTTTTTTATTTGTTTTTGCATATTCTAAAAGACAAGTGTAAATGTCACACTTTTTATTTATTAATCTAATTTCAGAAATTTCTTCAGAAGAAAATCCAAAGAGTGGTGAAAGCATAACTGAAATAAGCGGTATATCAATAAGTGGATTGCTTACTGCCTTTATAAGTGAAACTAAGAGCTGAACTTCTCTGGAATCAACGTTAACCTCGTTGTTTTCAAATACAGAAGAAATACCCAAATCACTTAAAGCTTTGCTCAACGTATCCACACGCTTTTTAGGGCTTCTCAAAAGAATACAGAAATCGTCATATCTTGCAGGGCGCATTGTTTCACCCTCGCCCTTAACCAACACGCCTTTTTCAACTGTTTCTTTTATATATTTTGCAATATATTCTGCTTCTTTTTGTGAGAGCTCGTCTGATTTAAGACTCAGTGCATCCAGCACGTGAAGCTCTACTTCTGTTTCATCTGTTTCAGGGTAAGAAGCGCCACAAAATAAATATTCATTTTCGTCATATTTAATCTCGCCTACTTCTTTTGTCATAAGCTTTGAAAAGATGTAGTTTACACACTCGGTTACACCTTTACGGCTTCTGAAATTCTTTTCTAAAATAATCTGAGAAGCAGAATTAAACTCACCCTCACAAAGTGGTAATTTATCTTTTAAATTCATAAAGAGTTCAGGACTTGCAAGACGGAAGCGGTAAATACTTTGTTTAACGTCACCTACACAATAAAAATTCTTTTTATCTCTTGAAACAGTTTCAAAAAGAATATTTTGTGCTTCATTTGTATCCTGATATTCGTCAATGAGAATCTCTTTATATTTTTCTGTCAATTCCTCTGCCAATTCTGTTTTCTGAGCTTTACCATTTTCATCGAATACAACTAACAAATCAATGCATTTATGAAGAATATCGTCAAAAGAAAATGCATTAAGCTCTTTCTTTTTACTTTCAAGAGTATCTGAAAACATATTAACTGCTTCACAGAGTTTTTTTACAATCGGGTAAAGAATGTCGCAATCAGCCTTGTTCTCTACACTTGTTGGTAAAGTCTTTTCTAATATTTCATCAATACAATCCTTACACTCGCCCATAATTGAGTTTGTAAGTGAATAATAACTTCCTCTTGGTGCACGTGGGTATTTTGCAACAGGAGCAGAATTTATATGCTCAATAAAATCATCCCAACGCTCTTCAAGACAATCAAAAAGAAGTGTTTTCAGATTTTCAATATTCTGCGCCACAAGTGCAGTAAAATCATTTTCTTCGTTAACGTCTTCAATTATTGCATCGCGCATTTCATCTAATACGAGAATATAATACTGGAGCATTAATTCAGCGTATTTATAAATCTGCTTTGCAAAAACAGAGCTATTAATATCATTTTGTGGGTTGAAATACTCTGTAATTTCTCTAAGCCACTTTTCAGGTGACGGATAAGAACGTGAAAACTCGTAGAGCTTTATTATAACTGACTCTAATTGTTTATCATCACGCTCTGACATAAAGAATGATTTTAAAGCGCTGAATGATTCATCTTCATTCTCATAAAGTTCATTTAAAACTTCAGTTACACTTTCATTTTTTAAAACATTGTGGTCATTATCGTCAATTACTGTAAAATCTGAAGACATTCCAGCAATATGAAAATTTTCACGTACAATTTTTGCACAGAATGAGTCAATTGTGCAGATATCTGCTGCCGGAAGAAGTGCCAACTGATTTTTTAAATATGCTCTGTTTTCAGGATTATTTTTAATTTCTTGCTTTAACGCTTTACCTATTCTGTCGCGCATTTCACCTGCGGCAGCCTTTGTGAATGTAACAACGAGCAACTGTGATGATGAGCATAGATTTTCGGTATCGCAAAGAATATTTTTTACTCTTTCAGTTAAAACAGCAGTTTTACCTGAGCCTGCCGCAGCAGAGATTAAAACCTGCTCACCACGGGCAGAAATTGCCTTTTGTTGATTTTCAGTCCACACCCTACTCATTACAGTCACCCCCTAACATTTCGAGCACCTTGCTATGTTTTTCATTACATATTTCATTTGTTTTGTCGCCATCTTCAAAGCCACAAATTGAGCGATAATCGCAATAGAAGCACTGCTTCGCCTGACCTGAAGAGCTTGAAGGCAACACAGGAAATTCGCCGTTGTGAAGTGCTTCGCCCATTTCAATAATTTTTCCATTAACAATTTCAGAAAGATATCTAAAATTCTGTGGAGAATAATAGTTACCACTTAAGGTGTTATCCTTCTTATAAGAAACAGGGAGATAATCGGGGAATTTTTCTGCACCCATACCATTCAATACGACAGGACTATTTAACACCATACCAGAGAGCTTTCCACTATGGCGTTTTTGTGCATCTATATTATCCTGTGACGGATTACGTGAGCTCAAATAATCTTTTAAGCCTATTCTTGATGGCAGATATAAAACGCCCGCAGGGACAGTTTCACCATAATATTCGCTACCATTCTTAGTTATAGCCATTAAATAGAGCACCATCTGAAGATTAATACCACTCAAAAGATTAGAGAGCTTAAACTCTTTTTCACCCGTTTTATAATCAACGACTCTTATATATTTAATGCCATCTCTTTCCATTAAGTCAACTCTGTCAACAGAGCCATAAACTGAAATATTCCCCTCTTCAAGTGGCAAGGTGTACGCTGGAATTTTATTTTCGTCACCTATTGATAATTCAAAATCAACGGGCTTAAAGCTTATTTCTGAAAATTCATTTTTTAGTCTTTCAAAAATAAGCATAAGAATATCAATCATTCTGTTATAAAGGAACATAAAACGCTTTGATTTATCCTGAAATCCACCCATTTTTTCTTCGAGATATTTTCTTAAATATTCTGCAACAAATGCTCTTAATTCACTTTCTGCAATGTTTAAAAATTCGCCGTTTTTATATTGTGACAACACACTTTCTAACACGCCATGAATAATAAGACCACTATCAGTTGGCTGAAGCTCTGCAGTTTTTATAGCATTCGCATTAAGACCATAACGGCAGAAAAATGAAAATGGACACATATAGTAGCTATCTAATCTACTTGCTGAAACGCCTATGTTTTCACCAAAAAGTTTTTTGGAAATCTCCGGATTTTTAAACTCGCCTTTTTTACCTGTTTTTGCAAGATTAATACTTTCTAACCTACCAAAATATTCGGGTTTATTTTTGAAATACTCATAAAGTGTGCTTCTTAATTCGCTATTTTCATTATAATTTTTAGCAAGTGTGAAAAAGGCAGAAAATTCACTTTCGATTTTCTCATCTTCAG
>JAZNCY010000239.1:0-18914 GCA_045587825.1 Acutalibacteraceae bacterium | reverse complement strand
TTTGCTTCAGGGTAGCAAATAACAACAGGTAAATTTTCTCCTTCGATTGTGTATCTTAACATAATAAAACCCCATTTCTATTATTATTACTCTAAATTATATCACAGAAATTCAATTATTACAATTCTTTTATAGACATTTTAAGTTTAATCTGTTACAATAAATTAAGTAATTTAAACAAAGGAGTTTTGTTTATGAAAAGACTTTATTTTTTAATCGGTAGTCAGGATTTATATGGTGATGAAACCTTGAAGCAAGCGCAGAACGATGGCTTTGAAATGGCTTCATTTTTAAATGAAAAGTTAAGCGATACAGTTGAAGTCAAGCCGTTGCCAATTATTAGAAATTCAGGAGAAGCTTTTGACGCTTGTGCTACTGTTAATAGCGATAAAGAATGTGTTGGCGTTATTATGTGGATGCACACGTTTTCACCTGCAAAAATGTGGATAAGAGCGTTACAGTCTTTACAAAAACCAATGCTTCATTTACATACTCAGTATAACGAAAAATTACCATATTCAAGTATTGATATGGATTTTATGAACCTTAATCAGTCTGCTCATGGTGACAGAGAGTTTGGTTTTATCTGCACAAGACTCAATATTAATCGTGAAGTTGTTGTTGGTTACTATAAAAACGAAAGCGTAATTGAAAAAATAAAAGCATTTGCAACTGTCGCAAAAACTATAGATTTTTCAAAGGGTATGCGAGTTGCTATGTTTGGTAACAATATGCGAGACGTTGCAGTTACCGATGGTGATAGAGTAGAGAGTGAAATTCATTTTGGCTGGAATGTAAATTACTACGGAATTGGCGATTTAGTTGATATTATAAACGAAGTAACCGACTCTGAAATTGAGACTAAACTCAATGAATATAACTCATTATACGTAATGGATACAGATAATCTTGAGTCAGTTAAAGAACAGGCAAAATATGAAGTAGCACTCGAAAAATTCCTTGAGAAAAATAATATAAGTGCTTTTACAGATACTTTCGAGGATTTACACGGACTTCGCCAATTACCAGGACTTGCAGTACAGAATATTATGAAAAATGGTGTGGGCTTCGGTCCTGAGGGTGACTATAAAACCTCTGCTTTAGGCGCAGTGCTCTCTAAAATGGCAGAGGGTAGAAAGGGTGCAACAGGCTTCACAGAAGACTATACTTACGATTTAACAGATGGCGAAGAATTAGAACTTGCTTCTCATATGTTAGAGGTCTCACCAGTGTTTGCAGAAACTAAACCTAAAATTCAGGTTCACCCACTTTCAATCGGTGGCAAAGAATCACCAGCAAGACTCGTGTTTGACGGTATAAAAGGTGAGGGTATTGCAGTTTCTTTAGTTGATATGGGTAATCGCTTTAGACTTATCTGTGCAAAAATTGAACTCGTAAAACAACCACAAGAAATGCCGAAATTACCTGTAGCAAGACTTATGTGGAAGTTAAAACCAGACTTTAAAACAGGTGCAGCAGCGTGGATTTATGCTGGTGGGGCTCACCATGCAGTTGTTTCAACCTGCCTTACTGTTGATGACATAAGACTTTTTGCAAAGTTTACAGATACAGAGCTTGTTGTTATTGATGAAAATACAGATTTAGTAACGTTTGAACAGAATTTAAAAATGCTCGATGTAATAGCAAAATAAGGTGATAAAATGTTAGAAGAATTAAAGAAACAAGTATATGAAGCAAATATGCTTTTGCCAAAATATAACCTTGTAACGTTTACATGGGGTAACGTTTCAGGGATTGACAGAGAAAAAAATCTTGTTGTAATAAAGCCATCTGGTGTTGAATATGACACTATGACACCTGAGGATATGGTAGTTGTTGACCTTGATACTGGTAAGGTTGTAGAAGGCGATAAAAACCCATCGAGCGATACACCAACTCATTTAGTACTTTACAGAAGCTTTAAAAATATCGGTGGCATTGTCCATACACATAGCAGAATGGCAACTTCATTCGCTCAGGCGGGTAAGGGTATTATACCTTTAGGTACAACTCATTCTGATTATTTCTATGGTGAAATTCCTTGCACAAGAGAAATGACTGGTGCAGAAATAAAAGGCGAATACGAAGCAGAAACAGGCAATGTAATTGTTGAAACATTTAATAATAAAGATATTAACCCTGACGATATTCCTGGTGTGCTCGTTAAAAATCACGGCCCATTCTCTTGGGGTACAGATTGCTTTAATGCAGTACATAATGCAGTTGTGTTAGAAGAAGTAGCAAATATGAATTTTAATACACTTCTTATTAACCCAGACGTAGCAAGAATAAGCCAAAATTTACTCAATAAGCATTATCTTCGTAAACATGGTGCAAATGCTTATTATGGGCAGAAATAAAGTGCTGAGTGATGAGTGAAAAGTGATGAGTTTCGGAAGCCTTCGGCTTGATTGTAATTATATTGAATAAAAATAACAAAATTCTATCATTTTTAGTTTATGATAACTTTAAATGATAGAATTTTTATTGCGTAATTTATAGTTTTAATATTAAATTTTTTATATATAGTCAGTAAAAATGAAAAGATAAATTAACTGTTGCAACAAATAATTATAATTACGGCGTAGCCCTACAACTCATCACTTTTCACTCATCACTCAGCACTTCTTTAAAGGCTATTCAAAATCTTAAGCACAGTTAAAAGCTCGTGGTCTTTAACCTTCTCAACTTCCTTGTGATTTACTACGCAGTCAAGGAAGTATTTAATTTCATTAGCATAAGCGTCGCTCTTTGGTAAGTTAATGTCACCAGTATCGCCCTCAGCATCTTCTGAAAGGTCTATTTTACCATCTCTTAAGTAAATCTGCATTTTACCATTTTCGTTGGAAACTAAAGCATCTTCAAACTGGAAACGGAATTCAGCAGTGAAAGGGTAGCTTGTAGCGTACCAAGAAGCCTCTGAATTAATTGAGAAGTCACCGAAATCATAAGTGACACTTATAAAGTCCTGGTCAGGTCTTTTTGAACGATATTGGTGAGCAACTTTTTTAGGAGCACCAAAAGCGTAAACCATAAAGTCAAGGTCGTGAATGTGTAAGTCAAACGGTGTGAGACCACTTCGTTTTTCATCCATCATCCAGCCGTCCCAACTCCATTTTGGGTAACAACCGAGTCTTGTCATTGTACCAGAAAGAAGCTTACCATATTTCTGTGTGTCAAAAATTTCTTTAAGTAATTCATATTCAGGCCAGAATCTTAAAACCTGAGCAATCATAAATTTAACGTTGTTCTTTTTAGCTGTTGAGTAAACTCTCTCAACGTCTTCTTCTTTTAATGAAATTGGCTTTTCGCAAATAACGTTAATACCTTTTTCCATCGCCATTATAGCGTAATCAGCGTGAAGATATGTAGGAAGACAAATATCAAGAATATCCAATTCCTCTTTTTCAAGCATCTCTTTAAAATCGTTATAATGACGTTTAGAAGGGTAGTTATCTAAACGCTCTTGTCTTATATCGCAAAGAGCAACTAATTCTACTTCTTTAATTTCTTCCCACGCTGGAATATGAGCACCGCTGATGCCACCGACACCAACAACACCAACTTTTAACATAATAAACACTCCTATAAAATAGGGTACAATCATTAACACGATTGTACCCATTAATTATTTTACTTATCTTGCATCAATTTCAGCTTTGAGTTCTTCAAGACCATATATAAGTGATGAAGCAACATACTGACCAAGAGAAATAAGCTCGTGGTAGTGGTTTGCTGGGTCACCCATTGTGTAGTCGTTGTCAGGAACAACGTAACCAATAGCATCATTCATAATACCAAAGCACATTGTACCATCACCGAAAATATCACAAACGAGTGGAGCTTCAAATGAAGTGCCGTTAACACCCATATCTACTGAAGAACCACCAACGATAAGGTCCTGACAAATTTCACCAGGAAGCATAACAGCCTTAAATACGCTACCGAATTCAAGGTAACCAATTTCAGTGTATGTAGAATAAACTGTTTTGCCGTGTTCGTTTGTGCTTACAAGAACGTCATAGTTTGCCATATTGAGTTTACCCATAGCACCAATAAGGTCATTTGATACTGGAACTTCAACACGCTTAATAGCTAAGTTGAGGTAAGGTTCAACTTCTGTTTCTGAAACTGGCACCCAAGGGTTAATAGCAGAAATTACTTCGAATTCATTGCCATCAACATCATAATCAGTTGTGTAACTGTAATCTTTATACCAGAGAGTATACGGACCAGCTTTTTCACCAACTTCACCCATACCATATAAAGCAACTTCTTCAGCGCAGTTAAGAAGTGGGTCGGCCTCAATTTCTTCTTCTGTCATTGTTAAAGCAAGAGCAAGTCTTGCGATTTCGTGACCATATCTCATTGATTCGTGATATCTCTTAGGAGTATCAACGCCGTCACCAGTAATACCACGGCTCATATAAATACCTGCAATAGCACCGTTAAAGAACATAAAGTTGTAACCAGCTTTGTCAAGTAATTCGCCTGTGTAGTAAACGTAGTCACCAGTGATTTCTCTACCTGAGTTAGAAGCTGTAGGAAGACCTGCAACGTCTGGGTGAGCAGCAATACTGATAATCATTGTTGGACGATATTTAGTGTTATCAGGAGTGAAAACAAATCTTGAAAGTTCAGACATAATAGTGTCTGAAGTAGGTCTGTTTTTGTTGTTGAAGTATTCTTCACCAATATCCTTCTGAGCATAAGTAAGAGTACCTGGCTTCATATCTTCATAAGCTTCAATTAAAGCTTCAGCAACCTTATCTTTAAGGAATGCCATATACTTAGGGTTAGTACCTTGTTGTAATTCGTTACCGTTTTGTGTACCACTGTTAACACCATTCTGAAGAAGCTTTACTAAGTTGTTAGTCCAAAGACCTTCAGTGTCAATACAGCTGTGACAGTGAGTAGAAGCAATGTTTATTGAAACAATGTTATTTGCTTTTGCAAATTCTTTAAGTAACTCACGGATGTCACGGATATCACCATTTGTAATACCGATACAGTCGATAGTACCAAAGAGAACTGTTTCACCGTTAGCACCGTCTTTAAGAGCGATACATCTAACTTTCATATCGTCAATAACGCCTTCAACAACGTTTGTGAATGCATTTTCAGGAGCGATATAACCACCGATGTAATATTCACCATTAGTAACGTCATCAGGAACAAGGCTCTTATTAGAATAGCCTAAATACCATTTTGCATTTGCATCAGGCGAAGAGTTGAATCTGCCTGTTGTACCTGCATAGAAGTTGTCATTTTTAAGTGCTTCATTGCTTGTGTCCTTGTCAACAAATCCAGGTCCGTTAGGGAATATACCTGCGAACCAGTCGAACACGATTCTTAAAAGCGTGTCAAGAAAGCTTGTTAAAATGTTACCAGCACCAGCATCAAGTGTCATTGGTGCAGTAACTGAAGCTGCACTTGCTGTAACTGCGCCTACACTTGAAAAGAGGAGTGTAAGAGCGAGAACCACAGCGAGTAATTTTGTCATTTTGCGTGATTTCATAAATTTATCTCCTTTGCGTTGGATGTGATTGTACAAATACATAGTAATACAATCTTACTAAAGTATTATACAAATTTTAACAACTTCTTTCAATGTTTATAATTGCTAAATTATATGTGTCAACTTTTGCTATTTTTAACAAAAATTATTGTATTATATATATTATAATATTTTTGTTGACATTTTCTTAGAAATTGTGTAAAATAACTTTAATTATGATGACTCATTGTGTTTTGAAAGGGGTTATGCTTTTTATGAAGAAAGAAAAAATCAAAAAGGAAAAAGCACCTAAAGTAAAAAAAGAAAAGAAGGTTAAGGAGAAAAAGGTTCAGTCTCCTGAAGAAAGAGCACAGTTTGAAGCAGCTGTTAAAGGCTTTACTTCTTCTGGTGTATTTAAAGCACTTGTCGTAATGTTTGTTTGCAGTCTTGTGTTTACAATGTTCTCTTCAAGTATTTTGAGGCTTACTGCAATTCCTGGTGCATTAAGAGCAAGAGCATCTGCAATTCAGCAAAACAACGCTCAAAATAATCAAAATAACATAATTGACAATATAGTTGATGTATTTGTTCCAGAAACAACATCTGCAAGTATTGATGTTCAGGGTACTACCGCTCCATCAACAACTGCACCTACAACAACTAAGGCTCCGGACACAACAAAAGCACCTGAAACTACTAAAGCTCCGGACACAACAAAAGCGCCTGAGACTACAAAGGCACCCGAAACTACAAAACCAACCACAACAGAACCTTTAACAGACTCAAAAGAGATGATTAAAGAGAAAAAGGCTGTTTTGAAAACTTATAAAAATGTTGTCAATACTGCAAATACTGTAAAACCTGGTTTTACAAAGGTTCAATACAGAACACTCGAAATGGATGATTCTGCAAAAACTGTTTTAGGTAATTTCGCAAAAAATTATCCTGGTTACTTTGTAAGTCAGGCAGATGCAGAAGCAGCACCATACGTTTCACCAAAGCTTTCAGATATGACTCTTTTCTTACTTGAAAATGAAAATCTTGCTTGCCTTCTTGAAGAGAAAAATGCTTCTGAAGCAATTAGAAGAGTCCAGAAAGAAAATCAGAGTGATGGTTCAACTAAAATCACTATTGTTCTTCGTGATGAAGAAAACCCAGCAATTACCCCTGCAGATGAAAGCAAACCTTTAAGTCATACAAGTTCTATGTTCCCTGTTGTTGATAAAGAAGATATCAAACAAAAATTAGTTGTTCGTCAGAGTGCGCTTACAACAATCAAGGATGTCGAGCTTTTATACCACGATTGTACAATCGAAATTAATTATATGCCAAAAACAGGTAAAGTTGTTTCTGTAACACAAACTGCTCAGTATGATATTATTGTTACATACGATGTTGTTGTTCCAGTACTTGGCATTGCGATTATGCAAGATCAACAGGGTGTAGGTACAGTTACAGATACATCTGTATACACAGATTTTGTTTATTAATTTAATAATGATAAGAGAGTGGGTTTTCACCCACTCTTTTTTGTTGATTAAAAATGATATTTTTGTTGTTTTCTATAATAATTTTATTGTATTTTTATGCATTAATTTGTTGATTAAAATGTTTTTATATGATATAATAAAGCAATTAAATTGGCGAGGTGCGGGTTATGACAAGACACGAAGCAAGAGAACAGGCTTTTGCAGTAATTTTTGAAAAAAGCTTTAACGAAACTGCAACTTTTCAGGAGATTATTGAAAATGCTGAAGAATGTGGTTTAGTTAAAGTGAATGGCTTTGCTTCTACACTTTTAAAAGCGGTTGAAGAAAATTCTCTTAAAATCGATGAAGTTATTACAGAAAACTTGGTAGGATGGACTTTACAACGTCTCCCAAAGGTTTCACTTGCAGTTTTACGTCTTGCAGTTGGCGAAATTCTTTATAACGAAGAAGTCCCAACTAATGTAAGTGTAAATGAAGCTGTTGAAATTGCAAAAACCTATGGTACACCAGAAGATGCTTCATATATTAATGGTGTATTATCTGCAATTGTTAAAAAAGTTAAGTAATGAGTTTGTTTTTAGGAATTGATACGAGTAACTACACAACTTCTGTAGCTCTAATTGGTGAGGATAATGAGGTTGTTCAGAAAAAGCGTTTGTTACCTGTTAAAGAGGGCGAAAGAGGAATAAGGCAAAGTGATGCTGTTTTTCATCACACCAAAGCGTATCCGGAGCTTTTAGAAGAATTGTTAAAAGACGTTTTAGAACCGATAGATGCAATAGGTGTTTCAGTAACTCCTACTACCGAACAAGCCTCTTATATGCCGTGCTTTTTAGTCGGTGAGAGCGTTGCTTCAGCTCTTTCGAGTGCTTTAAAAGTTCCTCTTTTTAAATTTTCACATCAACAAGGTCATATTGCTGCAGCTCTTTATTCATCAAATAAAACTGAACTTTTTAATAGTAAATTTATAGCTTTTCACGTTTCAGGTGGCACTACCGATGCCGTTCTTTGTGAAGCAGAAAATAATACGCTTAAAATTACACCTGTTGCTTCTTCAAATGATTTAAAAGCAGGTCAGGCTGTAGATAGAATTGGCGTTAAGATGGGGCTTTTGTTTCCGTGTGGCAAAGAATTAGAAAAATTAGCACTGAAAAGTGAAAAAATATACAAAAATAAAATTAAACTTTATGATGGTGATTGCTCACTTTCAGGTCTTGAAAATAAATGCTTAAAAATGATAGAGAATGGCGAAAGTAATGAAGATACCGCTAAATTTCTTTTGACTTATATTGCCGATACTTTATCAGAAATGGTAAAAAACATTTTCTCGGAGTATGGCGAATTACCACTTGTTTTTGCTGGTGGTGTTATGTCTAATTCAATTATTCGTGAAATTATTACTTCTCGTTTTTTAGCTTTCTTTGCCGAGCCCGAATTTTCTTGTGATAATGCGGCTGGAATTGCCGTTCTTACAAAACTAAATTATGAAAAATAAAGTAGGTAAGTGAATGTATTCTGTTTCACCAACTGTGTTTTCAGTAACAGAGCTCAACAATTACGTAAAAAGAATATTAGATAATGACGAGAATTTAAAAAATGTTTTTGTAACAGGTGAAATTTCCAACTTCAAAAATCATTACAGTGGTCATATGTATATGACAATTAAAGACGAAGGTGGAGCAATAAAAGCAGTAATGTTTTCGTCTTATGCTTCACGTCTTAAATTTGTTCCGGAGAATGGAATGAAAGTAATTATTTTTGGTAGTGTGTCGCTTTATAACAAAGATGGCAGTTACCAGCTTTATATTACAGATATGCAGCCAGATGGCGTGGGTGCATTGAATTTAGCGTATGAACAATTAAAAGAAAAACTACAAAATGAAGGTCTTTTTAATGCTGAATTTAAAAAGCCTATTCCTGAATTTCCACAAAAAATTGGTGTTATGACTGCACCAGATGGTGCGGCAGTCCGTGATGTTTTTTCTGTTTTAAAAAGACGTTATCCAGTAGCAGAAATTGTTTTCTGTCCTGTTGCAGTTCAAGGCGTCTCTGCTGCTCCTGAAATTGCAAAAGCAATAAAACTTTTTAATGAGCAGAATGCAGCTGATGTGTTAATTGTCGGTAGGGGCGGTGGCTCATTAGAAGATTTATGGGCATTTAACGAGGAAATTGTAGCACGTGCTATATTCCAGTCACAAATTCCTGTTATTTCAGCAGTTGGTCACGAAACAGATTTTACAATTGCAGATTTTGTCGCAGATTTAAGAGCACCAACTCCATCTGCTGCGGCAGAACTCGCAGTTCCTGATATATTTGAATTAAAATCAGATTTGTTAGGGTTAAAGCAACATTTGTCAGTTTTAATGAGAAATAAGATTTACGGGGAAAAAGAAAAACTTGAAAATCTTGAAAAACAAATAACAATTTTAAGTCCCTCAAATAAAATTAAAAATTCACGTCAGGAACTTTCAAATCTTTATGAAAAAGTAGTTAATTCTATTACTTTGAAAATGAATGACGAAAAAGCAAAGATTTCATTGTTATCAAGCAAATTAAATGCTTTAAGTCCTTTAGAGGTGCTTTCTCGTGGATATTCTATTTCTTATAAAAATGAAATGCCTATAAAGAGTGTAAATGACGTAAACACTGGCGATAACATCAAAATAAGAGTTACGGATGGCGAATTTTTCGCAGAAGTGAAAGGTAGTTAAAATGGAACAGAATTACGAAGTATCAATAAAAAGATTAGAAGAAATTACCACTCTTTTAGAAGATGGTAAACTTTCAATAGATGAAAGCTTAAAGCTTTTTTCGGAAGCAACAGCAATAATAGGTGAATGTACAAAATATCTTGATTCTGCTGAACAAAAGATTAGTACACTCATAAAGGGTGAATGATATGAATAGTAAAATTCAAGAGTATTCTTCACTTATTGAAGAAAAACTTTATAAATATTTTGAAACTTCACTTCCAGAGTACAAAGTTCTTTTTGACTCAATGGAATACAGCGTAAAAAATGGTGGTAAAAGAGTAAGACCACTTTTAACACTTCTTTTTTATAACGCTTGTGGTAAAGACGATGTTTTAAAAGCAATGCCAATGGCAGAAGCAGTTGAGTTTATTCATACTTATTCATTAATACACGATGATTTACCTTGTATGGATAACGACGATTTCCGTCGTGGTAAACCATCGAATCATAAAGTTTATGGCGAAGCTATTGCGCTTTTAGCTGGTGATGGACTTTTAACTGCCGCATTTGAAAGAATTTCTAACTGGTCATTAGCTGGTCTTTATTCACCAGAAATCGCAGTAAAAGCTATCAGCGAGCTTTCAGTTTACGCAGGTGCTCGTGGTATGATTGGTGGGCAGATTATTGATATCGGTAATGAAAATAATCCTAATGCCGATTTTCAAAATCTTAAACTTATGGATAGTCTTAAAACAGGTTGCCTTATTTCAGTTGCTTGTGCTTTAGGTTGTATTGCTGCCGGTGCTTCACAAGACTTAATTGATTCAGCGAAAAACTTTGGCGAAAAATTAGGACTTGCTTTTCAGATAAAGGATGATATTTTAGACGTTACAAGTTCACTTGAAAAGTTAGGTAAAATGACTGGTAGCGACAAAGAAAATAATAAATCAACTTACGTAACGCTTCTTGGCATTGAAAAGTGTGAAGAATTAGTTAAACAACTTACAGATGAAGCAATGAACGCTTTAGACATTTTCCCTCATAACGAGGCTATTAAAGAATATGCAAACTATCTTGCAGACAGAGAGTATTGATTTTTATGAAACACGAATTGTTAGAGAAAATTAAATCTCCAGTCGATGTTAAAAATCTCGACGAAGCGCAGCTTCCTCAACTTGCTGAGGAGGTTAGGGATGTTATTGTCTCAACAGTTTCACAAAATGGTGGTCACTTAGCTTCAAATCTCGGTGCGGTTGAATTAACAATTGCACTTCACCGAGTTTTCAATTCTCCACAAGATAAAATTATCTGGGATGTAGGTCATCAGGTTTATACTCACAAGCTATTAACTGGCAGATACGAAGAATTTAAAACTCTCCGTCAGAAAGATGGTCTTTCAGGCTTTTCAAGACCAAATGAGAGTGAGCACGATATCGTTTTCAGTGGTCATAGCAGTGTTTCAATTTCAACTGCTATGGGTATTGCTGCTGCAAATAAGGTTAATGGCAAAAAAGACTGTGCTATTGCTGTGTTGGGTGATGGTGCATTAACTGGTGGTCTTGTTTATGAAGCTCTTAACAATACTCGTGCTTTAAAGGATACTAATCTTATAATTGTTCTTAACGATAATGGTATGTCTATTTCAAAAAATGTTGGTAATCTCGCCAAAAGACTTGCTGTTATGCGCTCTACAAAAGAGTATTTCCAGATTAAATCTCTTGCAGAAAGAATTATTTCAAAAATTCCATTTATTGGTAGAAGATTAGCCGATAAAATTTTAAAAGCTAAAACAGACCTTAAAAATATTATTTACGGCAGTAATCTTTTTGAGGATTTAGGTGTTCGCTATATGGGACCTATTGATGGTCATAATATTGAGCATCTTTGTGAAGCACTTGAGGGTGCTAAAAACTTAAATCACCCTGTACTTCTTCATATAAATACAATAAAGGGTAAGGGTTATATTCCAGCAGAAGAAAATCCAACTGATTATCACGGTGTTGCACCATTTGTTGTTGAAAAAGGTTTAGAAAAAACTTCTAATGATAATTTTTCAGAAGAATTTGGCGACTTCCTTTACAAGCAGGCGGCAAAAGATAAGCGTATTTGTGCAATTACTGCCGCTATGTCTTTGGGTACAGGACTTCAGAAATTCTCAGAAGAGTATAAAAATAGATTTTTTGATGTTGGTATTGCAGAAGAACACGCTGTTCCATACGCTTTAGGTCTTGCTAAAAATGGTATGGTTCCAGTTTTCGTTGTTTACTCAACTTTTTTACAACGCTGTTATGACCAGATTATGCACGATTTTGCTTTGCAACAAGGTAAAATGATTATTGCAGTTGATAGAGCTGGTATTGTTGGTGATGATGGTGAAACTCATAACGGCATTTACGATGCTGCTATGTTCAATGGTGTTCCTAATATTCTTGTTTATTCACCATCATATTATAGTGAATTAAAGAAAGATTTTGTTTCAGCGCTTTATCATTCAACTACGCCAGTTGTTGTAAGATACCCAAGGGGTAGCGAGCCTTATTGCCCTGAAGATTTTACAATTACAGGTAACGCTTACGATATTTACGGCGATAGTGATGCAGAGTACGCTCTTGTAACCTATGGCAGAATTTTCGGAGAAGCGGCAAAGGCATACAAAGAGCTTAAATCACAAGGTGTTAGCATTAAAATAATTAAATTGAATGAAATTATTCCTATTTCTACTACTGTTTACGAAGAATTAGAGAATGTTAAGAAGGTTTACTTCTTTGAAGAAGGCGTAAAGAATGGTGGTATTGGCGAAACCTTTGGTAGTTATATACTCGAGAATGGTTTAGCACCACGCTTTAAGCTTGTTGCTTTCCCTGACTGTTTCGTAAAACAGGGTAAGGTAAATGAAATTTTACACGAATATCAATTGGATTGTGATGGTATGTGTAATGTTATTTTAAAAGATTTCGGAAAGGTCAATGAAAATGAGTGATAAAAAGGTAAGACTTGATTTATATCTTGTTGAAAAAGGCTTTACCGAAAGCAGAGAAAAAGCCAAGGCTCTTATAATGTCGGGTATTGTTTATGTTAATGACCAGAAAGAGTTAAAGGCTGGCCGTGATATAAAAACAGATGATGTAGTCGAAGTCCGTGGCAGTACACTAAAATACGTAAGCCGTGGTGGGCTTAAATTAGAAAAAGCAATGCAGGAATTCCCGATAGATTTAACTGACTGTACTTGTATGGATATAGGTGCTTCAACTGGTGGATTTACTGATTGTATGCTCCAGAATGGTGCAAAAAAAGTTTATTCTATTGATGTTGGCTATGGTCAACTTGCCTGGAAATTAAGAAGTGACGAGCGTGTTGTTAATATGGAGAGAACTAATTTCCGCTACGTTACTCACGCTGAGATTCCTGAAGAAATAGATTTTGCATCTGTCGATGTTTCATTTATTTCTCTTAAAATTATTTTGCCTGTAATGTATGAGCTTTTAAAAATGAATGGTGAAGCTGTTTGTCTTATAAAGCCACAGTTTGAAGCCGGCAGAGAGAAAGTCGGTAAAAAAGGTGTTGTAAGAGACGTAAATGTTCACACAGAGGTTATAGAAAAAATTGTAGGCTTTGCTGCAAGTCAGAGATTTAAAGTTTGCGGACTTTCATTTTCACCGGTTAAAGGTCCTGAAGGTAACATTGAGTATCTTGTTTACTTAAAGAAAACAAACGAAGTTACAAGCTGTGAAGAATATATTGAATATGCAAAAGAACTTGCAAGAGTTTCTCATGAAGAGTTAGATAAAAAGGGGGAGTAAAATGAAAATTGCATTAATCCCTAATATGACAAGGCAGAATGCCCCTGATGTGACTAAACAAGTTTTGAAAGAACTCGAAAATCTTGGTGTTTCCGTATTTTTGAGTGAAGAGTTTTCAAGTTTTTTTGGAGAAACAGATTACATAACTTATTGCAATATTGAAAATTCAATCAGTGAATGTGATATTGTTCTCACAGTTGGTGGCGATGGCACATTTATAAAATCTGCAAAGCTTTCAAGCGAAAAAAACAAACCACTTTTATGTGTTAATGCTGGGAAATTAGCTTACTTAGCAGGTCTTGAGAGTACAGAGCTCTCGCTTTTAAAAGATGTTGTAGAAGGTAAATATAAAACTGAAAAAAGAATGATGCTGAACGCCACAATTATTGGCAAGGATGGTAAAGTTTTGTATCATTCAAATTGCCTTAACGATGCTGTTGTTTCAAGGTGTGGCACTGTAAGAATTATGAATCTTTCAATAGATTGTAATGGTGCTCATTTAATGGATTATTCGGCAGATGGCGTTATAGTTTCAACACCAACAGGCTCTACTGCGTATTCATTTTCTGCGGGTGGTCCTGTTATTGAACCTCAAATTGACAGTATGCTTATAACTCCTGTTTGCTGTCACTCATTTTTCTCTCGTTCAGTCGTTTTAAGACCAGATTCAGTCTTGGAAATAAAACACGACAATTCAGGTGAAGCAATGCTTTCCTGTGATGGTGAAGAGCCTGTTTTGGTGCCGACAGATGCTATTGTGAAGATAGAAATTTCAGAGAAAAAAGCAGAGTTTATTAAAGTTAAAAACGATACTTTTATCGATATTTTAAATAAGAAAATGACAAAATAAAACTTTTCTGGAAGGATGTTAAAAAGTGAAAAAGACAAGACATAAATTAATTCTCGATTTAATCGAACAACAAGATGTTGCAACACAGGATGAGCTTTTAGAGTTGTTACTCGAAAGAGGTTACAGCGTTACTCAGGCAACAGTGTCACGTGACGTTAAAGAATTAAGACTCTTAAAAACCTTAGGTCCTAATGGCGTTTATCGTTATTCTGTTGAAACTAATAATGCTAATAATTACACAGATATGTTCAACGCACTTTTCTCAGGCTCATTATTAAAAGTTGATTATGCTGGTAACATCTGTGTTATCAAGTGCATTCCTGGTCTTGCTCAGGCTGCTTGTGCTGCAATTGACTCAATGAACGTTACAGAAGTAGTTGGTACTATTGCGGGTGATGACACTATTTTTATGCTTTGCAGAACTACTGACGAAGCACAAGGTGTTGCAGCTGCACTTAAAAGAATGATTAAAAACTAAAAGGCGGTAACACTATGCTTTCTGTTTTAAAAATCAGAAACATTGCTATAATAGAAAACGCTGAAATCGAGTTTAATAAAGGTTTTAACGTGCTTACTGGTGAAACTGGTGCTGGTAAATCTATAATACTCGATTCAATTAACGCTGTGCTTGGTTTTCGTACTTCCCGTGAGCTTATAAGAACGGGTGAGACGGAGGCAGAAGTTACGGCGCTGTTTTCGTTTGTTGGTGAAAAGACAAATGAAAAATTAAATGAGTTAGGTTTACCTTTAAATGACGATAATTCTCTTTTAGTAACGAGAACAATTACTGCAGATAAAAACGTGTGTAGAGTAAATAATTCACTCACATCAGTTTCTGCTTTAAGAGAAATCGGCACGACACTTATTTCTATTCACGGTCAACAAGATAATCGTGAGCTTTTAGATAGTGAAACACATATTGGTTATTTAGATGCAGTAGCAGAAAACACTGAGCTTTTAGAAGGCTATAAAGCTACATATAAAGAGCTTTGCGATGTTTCTTCTGAGATAAGAAGTCTTATGACAAACGAGGCTGAAAAGGCTCGGATGATTGATATATTATCCTTCCAGATAGATGAATTAACAAAAGCCGAAATTACAGTAGGCGAGTGGGAAGATTTAAAAGCAAAACGTACAGAAATCCAGAATATTGAAAAAATCAGCGAAGGCTTCAAAACGGCAGAAGGTTCACTTTCTGGCGGCGATGGATTTACTGGTGCAGTAGAGCTCGTTTCTGGTGCAACAAAGGCACTTTCACAGGTTTCAGCATTTTCAAAAACGGCAGAAGAGTTATCAACTAAATTAAATGACATTTATTACGAATTAAGTGATATTGCAGATACTTTGCGATTTAATGACGGAGAAAGCGAATATACAAGAAATGACCTTGAATTAATCGAAGAAAGATTAGATTTACTTTACAGATTAAGTAAAAAATATGGTGCAACTGAAGAAGATATGCTTGAGTTTTTAAGTAATGCAGAAGAAAAATTAAACTCACTTACTTCTTCAGAAGAAAATTTGGAAGCATTAAAAGAAAAACGTCAGATTATTTTAGAAAAAGCACAAAAACAAGCAGAAAAATTGTCTGCTTCACGTAAAGAAACGGCAAAAATATTCGAAGAAAACGTAATGGAAGAATTACGCTTTTTAGATATGCCAAGCGTTCAGTTTAACGTGCAGTTTTTAGAAGTTGACCTTTGTGAAAATGGTGTTGATAATGTTGAATTTTTGATAAGTGCCAATGTCGGCGAACCACCAAAACCAATAGCCAAAATTGCGAGTGGTGGTGAGCTTTCAAGAATTATGTTAGCACTCAAAAACGTGCTTTCAGATAAAGACCAGATTGGTACAATGATTTTTGACGAGGTTGACACAGGCGTAAGTGGCAGAGCTGCTACAAAAGTAGCACAGAAACTTAAAGAAGTATCAACTGGCAGACAGGTTATCTGTGTTACTCATTTAGCACAATTAGCAGTTTTAGCAGATAATCATTATCTTATTGAAAAATCTGCAAGAGATGGCAAAACATACACAAATGTTACACCACTCGACTTTGAAGGCAGAAAATACGAAATTGCCCGTATTACAGGTGGTGGCGAAATTACCGAAACACAGCTTAAAAATGCAGAAGAAATGCTCACTTTAAAATAATGCGAAAGGTTGATAAATATGAAATTAGGTGCTTGTTTGGGATGGGGCGATTTCAGTAAATATGAATTTGCTAAAAAAATTGGCTTAGATTACGGCGAAACAGATTTTACGGATATTGCTCTCGCAAGTGAAGAAGAGTTTAATGAGTTTTGCGAAAATATAGAAAAACTCCAGTTACCAGTACTTGCGGCAAACCATTTTTTGCCTGGTCATTTAAAGCTTGTGGGTGAAAAAGTAGACAAAAAAGCATTAGCAGAATTTTTAGAAAAAGGTTTAAAAAGAGCCAGTGCTTTAGGTATTCAATCAGTAGTTTTCGGTAGTGGTGCAGCACGAAGCTTTGATGAAAATTACACTATTGAAAAAGCTAATGAAGATATGGTTGTTTTCTTAAAAGAAATCGCTTCTCCGATTGCTTCAAAATATGATGTTAATATAGTTATTGAACCGTTAAGCATAGGCGAAACTTCAATGATTCATACAGTAAAAGATGGTGTTGATTTTGCTGAAAAAGCAGATTTTGACCATATCTACGGACTTGCAGATTTGTTCCACGTTTGTAACAATAAAGACGATATTGACGGAATAGGCGATTTTGTCGGTAAAATTAAACACGCTCATATTGCAGAGCCTGAAACCCGTATTTTTCCTAATAAAAATGCAGATAATGGTGTTAATGATATTTATAAACGCTTCATTAATGCATTAGAAAAAGCTGGTTGTGAAACTTTAACTATTGAAGCAAGAACTGATGATTTCTTTGCTGATTTGCCAGTTGCCATCGACGTACTAAAAGAAGTGCTGAGTTGTGTGTCGGTATCAGTTGAAAATTGAAAGTTGAAAGTTGAAAATTTCGGAACTGCGTTGGCATTATAAATCGAATAAATAATAGTTTATCCTATCATTTTTAGTTGATACCTATATCGAACTTTAAATGATAGGATAAATTTATTTATCTTAATATCTAATTATAATCGGCTTTGCCCCTTAGCTTTCAACTTTCAATTTTCAACTTTCAACTAAAATCAAGGCAAAGCCTTCCAAAACTTAGCACTCAGCATTCTGCATTCTATTTAACCCCCGTTAAATCAAACGGTGGAGTATATTCTTCCTTCGCCGAAGAAAGCTCTTGCATAAATCCATCTTCTATACCAGAGTCATACAAATAATCAGCAATTTCGTCGTATTCTTCTTGTGTCAATCTTCTGTGAAGCTCGTCTTTAGTACATTCACCATTTGGTGTGAATTGACTCATAAGGCTAAAAAGAATGTCACCATCATTAAAGTTTTCACATACCCAATCAATGACCTTTTTTGAGTTTTCTAATTGTCCTGGCAAAACAAGGTGACGAATTATAACACCACTTTGCATAATACCATCATCATTGATTTTATATCTTCCAACTTGTCTGAACATTTCTTTAATTGCTTTTGTTGCGGTTTCAAAGTAATTTTTTGCACCTGAGTAGTTAAAAGCCAAGCTATCATCAGCATATTTTAAATCGGGGATATAAATCTGAATTTTGCCATCTAATTTTCTGAGACTTTCAATATTTTCGTATCCACCACAGTTGTAAACAACAGGAACACTTAATGGCTCATCGAGGGATTTTAAAACAGCACCTAAAAAGTGAGTAGGGGTTACAAGATTTATGTTGTTAACGCCTTGCGATATAAGCTCTTTATAAATTTCTTTCAATCTCTCTACGGAAACTGTTTCACCAAATTGCTTTTTGCTTATTTCTTTATTCTGACAAAACTCGCATTTTAAGTTGCAACCACTGAAAAATACAGTTCCGCTACCGTTTTCACCGCTGATAGGTGGTTCTTCCCATAAATGAACAGATGCCCTTGCAATTTTAGGCTCTAAACCCATATTGCAAAAGCCTTTTTCTTTAGTTCTGTCAATGCCACAATTCCTCGGGCAATCATTACAAATATACATAAAATCACCACTCAGATTATACCAATAAAAGTAATATAAATCAATATATTAAATTGGTGTAAATATTGTTTAAAAACTTGCATTATAATGTAATATATGTTATAATTAAACGATTGTAAAATCGCGAAATTTTGCTATTTGTTAAATGGGGTGAAATCAGTGGTAATTTTCGGTATAGACCCAGGCTATGCAATAGTCGGTTGTGGTATTGTCCGTTATGAAAATAATGACTTTCGTCTTTTAGGCTATGGTGCTGTTACTACTGATAAAGATATGCCTTTTAACGAAAGATTAAAAAAGATTTATGATGACCTTACAGAGCTTTTAGAAAAATTTAAACCCGATGCGGTCAGTATTGAAAGACTTTATTTTAATACAAACCAAAAAACTGCTATTGACGTAGCTCAAGCAAGAGGCGTTATTGTTTTAGCAGTACAAAATAAAGGTATTCCAATTTACGAATATACACCATTACAGGTAAAACAGAG
>JAZNCY010000238.1:0-2964 GCA_045587825.1 Acutalibacteraceae bacterium | reverse complement strand
TTCACCCTTACCAAAAGAATAATTTTTTATTGGTGATTCTATGATAACTTTTGATAAACTCTGGAAAACAATGGAAGAAAAAGGATTTTCAACCTATAAACTCCGTGAAAAATGCGGAATAGATAGCAAAACAATTCGCAGACTTAAAGCCAACGAAAACATAGAAACAAAAACACTCAACAAAATCTGTGAAGCATTAAATTGCTCTTTAGAAGATATCGCAGAATATAAGAAAATTTAATCTCAAAAAACAAAACACACCCAACCACTCATCACGGTAAGGTGTGTTTTTCTATTTCATAATTCCTATTTATCAGACACTAACCACTGACTTACTAACTCACTGACCACTATACTTACGTCTGTTTCGCTCTGTTCTTTTCTTAATAGCTTCTTTCTGAGCCTTTTCTTTTGCTCGTTTTTTCTTTTCGGCTGCTTTTTGTCTTAAAATCAAGTTAATTCTAAAAAGAACTATTGTGCCACCAACAACCTGAACAACGTCACACTTTGTTGCTTCTGCAATTTTTGCGGCAATTTCTTTTGGTGTTTCAGGTGAAGTTTCAAGGTGAACTTTTATTTTAAAAAGCTCACGTGTATTAAAGGTATCTTCTACCTGAGCAATTACTGACTCTGTAACGCCCTCTTTACCTATTTGAAAAATCGGGTCTAATCCATTTGCTTCTGCTCGTAACTGAGCACGCTGTTTGCTATTCAACATTTTATTATCCTCATATCTTTTATAATAATTAAAAATTAAGAATTTAAAATTAAAAATTCCGGGTCTGCGACGCTATTATAAAATCACAACAATAAATTTTTCTATCGTTTTTAGCTATATTCTATTCAAGACGTTTCAAAAATGGAAAAATGAACTTGCTTCTATAAAATTATAATCGGCTTTGCCCCTTAATTTTTAATTTTTCATTTTTAATTCTTAATTCACTTTGCTTGCTTCGCAATCAAAGTGACCATTTCGCTCCATCTGGTGTGTCTAAAATCTTGACACCCTTAGCGGTTAATTCATCACGAATTCTGTCGGCTTCTGCCCAGTTTTTATTCTTCTTAGCTTCTGCTCTGAGTGCTAATTGTTCTTCAACGAATTTACTGAATTCATCATCCACAGCAGGTGTTGAAGTCTCTTCTTTTTTAGCTTCTTTTAATTTTTTTGCTTCATCTAAAAGGCTTAAAGATAAAACCTTATCGAAATCAGCTAATAATGCTAATTTAGTTTTATCATTTGTTTTAGCCTTTAATACGTCATAAAGAACTGTAATACCTAAAGATGTATTAATATCATTATCAAGTGCAGCTTTGAATTTTTCTGTTAATTCTTTTACTGCTGCTTCATCAATTACTTCATTTGCATCATCTTTTAATGCAGCTATTTTAGAAAGCAATTTGTTGAATGCACCCTGTGCATTATCGAGATTTTCGTAAGAGAATACAAGTGATTTTCTGTAATGTGACTGAAGACAGAAAAATCTGTATGCTAATGGGTTGTAGCCTTTTTCTTCAAGTAATGAAACAGTTAAAAATTCACCTGTTGATTTACTCATTTTACCACTGTTTGTGTTAAGGTGAAGCACATGGAACCAGTAGTTACACCATTTGTGACCAATATACGCTTCACTTTGAGCAATTTCATTTGTGTGATGTGGGAAAGCATTATCAATACCACCACAGTGAATATCAAGGTGTTCGCCTAAATGCTTTAAGCTGATTGCTGAACACTCAATATGCCAACCAGGGTAACCAACACCCCAAGGTGAATCCCATTTTAAAGCCTGTTCTTCAAACTTTGATTTTGTAAACCACAAAACAAAGTCGTTTTTATTTCTTTTATTATTATCCTCTTCAACACCATCACGAACACCAACCATTAATTCTTCACTATCGTGCTTGTTGAATACATAATATTCGTCTAATTTTGATGTATCAAAATAAACGTTACCACCAGCAATATAAGCAAAGCCTTTTTCAATAAGACCCTCAACCATTGTAATAAATTCATTTATACAATTTGTTGCTGGTTCAACTACGTCTGGCTTTTTAATATTAAGCTTTTCACAGTCTTTGAAGAATGCATCTGTGTAAAATCTTGCTATATCCATAACAGTTTTATTTTCTCTTTTTGCACCCTTGACCATTTTATCTTCACCAGTGTCAGCATCTGAAGAAAGGTGACCAACGTCGGTAATATTCATTACACGCTTAACATCGTAACCAGAATAACGAAGATATTTTTCTAAAACATCCTCCATAATATAACTACGAAGATTACCAATATGAGCAAAGTGGTACACAGTAGGACCGCAAGTATACATATTCACTTTACCAGGTTCATTTGTTTTAAATTCTTCTTTTTTGTGTGAAAGTGAGTTATAAAGTTGCATTTTACCCTCCAGAGAGATATGTTGAATTACTTTGAAAAATCTATAATTTTAATTGACTGTTTAACGTAAATTACACCTGAAATTACACAAAGAACTGCCGTAACTCCCAAAAGTGCATTTGAAACAATTTGTAATGGGAAAGTTTCTGGTAAGATACCAAAATCGTGAAGCTCCGCCATAATCATAATTAAGATTGAGAAAACCATTTGTGAAACGGTTTTTAATTTACCATAAAAGTTTGCAGGAATAACAACGCCCTGAGCAGTTGCTACTAATCTGAATGATGTAATAGTAAATTCTCTTAATAATACTATCATAATTATCCAGATATTGCAAAGACCAAATTGCATAAAAGCAAGAAGTGCCGCTGTTGTGAGAATTTTATCTGCAACAGGGTCTGCTAATTGACCGAAAACTGTAACGATATTATTTTTTCTTGCAATTTTTCCATCAAGAAAATCTGTAATTGCACCAACTGCGAATACTATTAATCCAATTAAAAAATGATGTGGAATATCTGCTAAAAACAATGCAAGAAATATTGGTGTAAGAACTATTCTTACTATTGTTA
>JAZNCY010000237.1:0-7769 GCA_045587825.1 Acutalibacteraceae bacterium | reverse complement strand
TATATAGTAAAATTTGTATGTTATTTAAAATATCGAGATTATTTTTGGAGGAATTAAAATGAAAAAAATCTTATCAGTGCTTATGGCAACTTTGATGTTTTTAACATTACTCATGCCATTAAGTGTATTCGCAGAAAATGGACCGTATCCTATGGATTGGTGGGAAAATGCGGGTGAAGAAGACATAGGCGATATTACAAATATTGCAGCAATAGGTGTTATTGATTATGATACCTTTGATATGGGTTATGTTTATCCTGCTTTTATGGCAGAAATTATGCCTGTTCAGGAAGAGGGTAGTATAACATATGATGAAAAAACAAATACTCTCACCCTCAAGAATTTTAAAACAACTAAAATTCTTACTGTCACATCTATGGGCGATGATTTTAAAATTAATGTGAGCGGTTATAATGAAATTGGTAGCATTATATCATCAGGTATGAACTGGGGTTGCTCAATTACTGTTACAGGTAATGGTGCACTCGTGGTTAACAAAAATAAAACTTATCCATCAGCAGTAGAAATGGATGTTTCTGGCACAGGTTATGGTTTCTTTAAGACAGAAAAAACTGTTGCAACAAAGTTTTTTGGTAATATTGACACTGAAATAAGCGAAGCACTTCCTACAATTTCTGTGTATGGTACAAAGGAAGCAGACCCTTCTAAGGTTATTATGCTTGAGGGTGAGCTTAAAGCAGATAAAGCACTTAAGGCTGAACCTTTTGAAGTTACAACTTATGAGCAGATTCAAGCTTGCTGGGTAGACAAATATTGGGGTGCGAGTGACTATTTTATAAGCGATAAAGAAGAGTTTAAAGGTAGGTTATTCGTTGGGGAAACATACGATGACGAACTTTACTACTTAGATGAAGTTGTTTATGATGAAGAATTAGAAAATTACGTTATTGTTTATTCAGAAGAATTTTATGAAATAAAATTGGATGATTATGGTTTTAAAGCAGCAACAGGCGCAACTTCTGTTCCAGCTGTGATTTTAGATATCTGGCCAGAGCCAGTGGATATGAATACTTGCATAGATGAAAATGACAAGTTGTGTGCTTTTGAAGAGTATTATGACGATGAAGATAAACCATATTATGAAGTTTATGAGATTGTTGAGCATTCAAAATATGGTAAATTAGTACTCATATATAATCCTAAAGATACTTATAAGAAATTAAACGTAAAGGGTACAGAAACATATTACGACTGCATAAACGAGAGTCAGGTTATTACAACAAATACTATTGCAGAAAAAGCACCTGGCAAAGTAAAATTAACAAAAGCAGCAAACTCAGTAAGTGGCGTTAAAGTTACCTGGGAAGCACAGGAAACTGCAGAAACTTATATCATTTACAGAAAAGTAAGTGGTGCAAAGAGCTTTAAGAAAATCGGCACTTCTGAAACAAACTCTTATGTAGATAAAACTGCAAAGAGTGGCGTTAAGTATGAATATACTGTAAAAGCAAAGAATATTGCTGGTACAGGTAGTTGTCAGAAGCCTGGTGTAAGCGTTACATATCTTGCAACACCAAAAGCAACAATTTCTAACACAAGCTCAGGTATTAAAATCAAATGGAATAAAGTAGATTCAGCTGCAAACTATGCTGTTTATAGGTCACAATATACTGATGGTAAGTGGACTAAATGGAAAAAGGTAAACACAGCTAAAAAGGATGCAACCTCATATACAGATAAAAAAGCAGAATCAGGTGTTAAATATAAATACACTGTGAAAGCAATAAATGGTAAGGTTAAGAGCTCTATTAAATCTACAGATTCACTTGTTCGTCTCAAAACAACTACATTAAAGATTGCAACAAGAGCCAGTGGTATTAAGCTCAGCTGGTCAAAGGTGGCAGGTGCAACTCAGTATAAACTCTATCGCTCAGAGCTTCAGAATGGTAAATGGTCATCTTGGGCAACACTTACTAAAGTAGATGCAAGTGTAACATCTTTTGTAGATAATACTGTAAAACCAGGTGCGATTTATAAATACTCTGTTAAGGCAGTTAATGGTAGTTCATTAGGTGCAAGAGCTTCTTCAGATAAGACTATGTTTATCAGTGCACCAGACACAAGTATTGTTAACGGCGAAACAGGTATGGTAGTTAACTGGTCTAAGGTTGATGGTGCCGAGAAGTATATTATTTATCGTTCAGTAGAAAATAATGGTAAGTGGACTAAATGGAAAAAGGTTAAAACTGTAAAAGCTTCTACAGAATATTGGGTGGACGAAACAGTAGAAACTGATACTAATTACAAATATGCTGTAAAAGCTCAGAAAGGCGAGTATAAGAGTTATTACAAGGTTTCAAATAAGCTTGTTTATATAAAGACAAGATATGTTTTCTAAGATATAAAATAATACTAAAAAAATCATCCCAACGAATTTTATAATTCGTTGGGATGTTACTTTATTTTATTCAGCAACTTCTTGCAATTTTCTTCTTTCTGAGAGTTCTTTTTCAACCTGTGCTCTCTTTTCGGGTGAGTATCTTATAAATAAAAGTGGAACTATATAAAGAATACTTGCTATAACTGGTGTGAGCATTACAAGTGGCCATATCCAAGCATCAAATTCAGCAGTTTGTGTGCCTATAAAAGAGGTAGCTGTATCGTCAATAGCCTTGTAGCCTAAGAGTGACAATGAAAGTGTAGCAAGTCCGCCGGTTATACCACTTGAAACCTTTGTGAAGAAGGTTTGCATTGAGAACGTAACGCCCTCGGTTCTTTTGCCTGTTTCCCATTCCATATAGTCAACACTATCACAGAAAACAGATGTCTGAGCAATGCTTAATGCGCCCATAGGAATTGAGCCTATTGCTAAAAGTGCCATACCAATCCAGAAGTTAGCTCCCTCAAAGCCTATTAAGAATGCAACAGTTCTCACAACTGCATTTGTTGCCTGAATGAATATAAGAACGTTAACGTAGCCTTTAAAGAGCTTTTTAAATTTATCAGCAAAAATCATACCAATAAACTGTGGTACGTTTGTAATTGCAAAGTAGATTGTTGTAAGTCCTAATGCACCAATGAATCCATCAGCACCAGGGAAATCTACAGGTAATTTGTATTTGAAAAAGTAAGTAACAAGCTGTGTACCAAAGCCTAACGAACCAAAGAGATTAGCGAGTGTAACTAAAAGCATCATTTTGTTTTTGAAAAGAAGTGAAAAACTTTCTTTTAATGAGCTTTGCTGAGTCTGTGGATTTGTTTTAATTCTTTCTTGTGCCTTGTAAGAACGGTAGCTTAACATTCCGCCACCAAGACCAAATATTACTGCAAACACAAGTGTAACAAGAGACATTTTATTTTGTGTTCTTAAAGCAATCATTTCAATGAACATAGGAATAAGCATATTAAAAATGCCGTAAACCAATGAGCCGACTGTTCTTGCCCATTTTATAAAATTGTCTCTTTCATCACTTACAGGTGAAACAGATGCGGTAATTCCCCAGATTGCAACATCCTGAAGTGTGTATGCAATATCCCACGCGATATACATAATTATGAAATATGAAACACGAAGCCATAAAAGGCTTTCTTCAGTTGAAAATACAAGGAATATTAAAACTGTAAACACACCAACAGGGAGTGGAGTGTAGCGTAAAAATGGCCTTAATTTTTCGCCGTTTTTGAATTTGTGTCTGTCAACATAAGAGCCAACTATAGGGTCATTTATGCCGTCCCAGACCTTCATTAAAATAAGAATAACAGAAACTATTGCCGCAGGGAACATTGCAATATCTGTCATAAAGTATGTAAAGAACGAACCACCAATGAGAGAATAGACTAAATTCTGCCCTGAAAGACCGGCTAAATAGTTTACCTGCTCTTTTTTAGAAACATATTTCATAAACACACCGCCTTTTAATTTTATGAGTTAATTATACAGTATTTGATATACTGAAATCAACTATAAAATATTTCAAAAATAAACCATTTACTTATTGAAAATAATTACCAATAATGCTATACTTATCTATGTACGAAATAAAATCGTTCTACGATTTAAGGAAGGAAGATTTTTTTGGCAGAAATCAAAAATATGGATGCTGTTGCAGCACTCGATGCTATGGATGCCCACGTTGATGACTGGCGTGATGCGGTTAAGGGTAAGCAAAGAGGTATTTTCTCATTTGATGATGTTGCAGCACTCAAAATCAAAAATCTTAAAAAGAGAATTTATACTGATATCGAGTCAATTCCTGCTTGGAAGATGAAGGAATGCATCTACAAGGGCGTTGGTGATTACGAATATCTTTACGATGAATGGAAAGAAATTGACGTTGGCGACCGTTGGGGTAATAACGGCTGGAGTGCTTTCTTTAAAAATTCATTTGATATGCCTGCACGTTTTAAGGGTAAAAAAGTTACTCTTAACGTTTATTTCGGCGGTGACTCACTTTTAACTCTTAATGGTGAGCCTTATCAGGGTCTTGACCCATTCAGAAACTCTGTTTTATTAACAGATTGCGCAAAAGGTGACGAGCACTACGACGTTGATATTGAGTCTTATTATGTATGGCACTCAAACGAATCAACAGTTAAAACACTTTCTTGCTCATTTGTTGGTGTTGTTGACCCTGTTATTGAAGAAGTTTATTGGGATTTCAAAGCAGTGTTCAATGCACTCTTTATGCCAGTTCACGACACAGGCTTACAAGAAACTATAAGAGCAGCTTTAAAAGAAGCATTTACTTTTGTTAACTTCGACCTTCAGGGTGAAGAATTCAAAGCAGGTCTTTTAGAAGCTCAGAAAGTTCTTAAAGAAAAAATTTATAATAACCCTAACTACAAATCAGAGGGTAATATAGCGTTAGTTGGTAACTCTCACCTTGACATTGTATTTATGTGGGCTTATAAAGAGTATGTAAGAAAGTTAGGCAGAACTCACGCTACAATGCTTCGTCTTATGGAGCAATATCCTGACTTCATTTTCTCACAGAGTACAGCTCCTACATATATCGAAATGGCAAAGATGTATCCATCTCTCTACAAGCAAGTTCAAGCTCGTATTAAAGAGGGTAGATGGGAATATATCGGCGCTATGTGGGTTGAACCAGATTGTAACTTAGTTTCTGGTGAATCTTTTGTTCGTCAGCTTCTTCACGGTGTTCGTTTTGCTGAAAAAGAATTCGGCATCACACCAAAAACCTGTTGGGTACCAGACGTATTCGGTAACGGCTACGCTATGCCACAGATTCTCAAAAAAGCTGGTATTGAATATTTCGTTACTCATAAAATGGGTATCTGGAACGATACAAACCCTTGGCAGTACAACACCTTCTGGTGGGAAGGCCCAGACGGCTCAAAGGTATTCTCAATCGTTCCACCAACACACTTTATCGGTACTGTTGAAGCAGACTCACTTAAGGTTAACTGGAAAAAATATACAGATAAAGAAACAATCGGCGAATCAATGTATTGCTACGGCTGGGGTGACGGCGGTGGCGGTGTTGATACCGAAATGCTCGAGTATGTAAAACGTTACAAAAACTTCCCTGGTCTTCCAAAGACACAGACAAGTAAAATTGAAGATTCTTTAGCACGTATGAAAGCGAATGCTACAGAAACTAACATTCCTACCTGGAAAGACGAGCTTTACTTAGAAGAGCACCGTGGTGTTCACACAACTAAAGCACTTCTTAAAAAATATAACAGATATTGCGAAAACCTTTACAGACAAGCAGAGATGTTCGCAAGTATCGCTATGAAATATGGCTACAAATATCCACTTGAGAAGCTCAACGAAGGCTGGCAGATGATTTTAACAAATCAGTTCCACGATTCACTTCCTGGTTCACATATTACAGAAGTATTCGGCGACCTTTGCGCTATTTATGAGGATATTATCAAAATCGGTGAAGGCGTAAGAAGTGAAGCATTAGACGTTCTTGCTGGTAACGTTGATGGTAGCGAAAAATATGGTAAACCATTCGCACTCTTCAATTCACTTGGCACAGTTGCTACAAGCAAGATTGAACTTCCATATAAAGATGTTGAAATTTACGATGCAGACGGCAATAAAGTACCAACACAGAGCTACACAAAGCTTGACGGCACAAAAGTACTTGTATTTATTGCAAAGGATATTCCAGCAGTAGGTTACAAGGTATTCTATACAAAAGATGCTACTGTAGGCGAAGCAACTGCAACTGCACTTATTGGCAACACAGTTGAAAATGATTACTTCAAGGTAGTTCTTGATGATTCAGCAGAGCTTACTTCTATTTTCGATAAGAAAAATAATCGTGAAGTTCTTTCTGGCAAAGGTAACGTATTCCGTCTTTATGAAGACCTTCCTGGTAAATATGATGCTTGGGATATTGTTGCTTCTTATGTTGACAGAGAATTTGATACAGAAGCTGGTAAAGTTGCAGGAATTACAATTGGTGATGTATTCACAGTAGTTTCAATTGAAAAGAATATCAATAAATCAGTTGTTAAACAAAATATCATCCTTTATAAAGAGCTTGATAAGATTGATTTCGATACATTCATCAGCTGGCACGAGCAAGAAAAACTTCTTAAAGTTGGCTTTGATGTTGATGTTAAGGCTCAGAAATATACAAGAGATATTGCGTATGCAACTATCGAAAGCTCTAACTATCGTCATAATCCTTATGACAAAGCTAAGTTCGAGGTTTCTGCTCACAACTTCATTGATATGTCAGAAGACACTTATGGTGTTACAATTCTTAACGATTGTAAATATGGTTACGAAGTAGATAAACAAAGAATGATTATCACACTTCTTAAAGCACCAATGAATCCAGACCCAATGTCTGACCGTGGTGACCACTACTTCACATATTCAATTTATCCTCATAAGGGTAACTGGAAGGAAGCAGAGACATTAGTTCGTGGTCTTGAAATGAACAACCCAGCAGTTGCAGTAGACGTTAAAGCAGATGCAAAAGGCGACGTGGCTGGTTCATTCATTAAGGTTGATGGCAAGAATGTTACTCTTGAAGCAGTTAAAAAATGTGAAGATGAAGATGCTTACATCATCCGCTTTGTTGAAAAATCAGGCGCTCGTACAGATGTAACAGCAGAGCTCTTTGCAGAAATTAAATCTGTTGCAGAATGTGACTTGCTCGAAAGAAATGACGTAGCAGTTTCTATTGCAAACGGCAACAAGCTTTCATTTACAATTAATCCATTTGAGATTAAATGTTATAAAGTTAAGTTATAATAAAAATTCCCCTGATAGCCGAAAGACTGTCAGGGGAATTTTTTATGCAGAATGCAGAATTATAAAAAACAACTACAATCCTTTCGTTTTAAGATATAACAATAATCTTTAAATGAAACGAGAAAGTAATTTGTAGCGAAGCCTTACCTTCTTTGAAAAGAAGGGGGACCATTCGTCACACATACTATATTCTATTACTATTTTTTCAAACGTGTAATCAATTGGTTTTTACAATTAGTTTAAAACGGAATGGTGGAAAATTGATTTTTGAATACGCTTTAGCGTACGGACACGATGTATAGTTTATTAATCGACCAAACTCATTACCATGCACTATCGTGCATTTTGATATCAATTCTCCACCAAGCAAGCTTGGTCCCCCTCTTTTTCAAACGAGGTAGGGCTTCGCAATCATTAAAATTATCCTATCATTTGTAGCTGATTTAAACCAACCCAAAATGATAGGATGAAGTGTTTTTATTTTACTCTAATTGTTATCCATAATAAGCTTTGCTGTTTTGTTTGACAAATGAAATAAAGTCATCGATTTTACATAAAAAATCAT
>JAZNCY010000236.1:0-2499 GCA_045587825.1 Acutalibacteraceae bacterium | reverse complement strand
ATGGTCACGTTGTTTTCAACAGCGCACTGACGGATTTGGTGACCGTCGGAAAGAACGCCTGTGGAGTGAACGTCTCTGGTATTGATGACGTAGTTGACATAGCCGGCACGGATGGAATCGAGGATTTCTTCGCTTCCTTCGCTGATCTTACGGACAGCGTGCGTGCGGATTCCGTTTTTCTTCAGGAACTGCGCCGTACCTGCCGTAGCCTGAATGTTGAAGCCCATATTGTAGAAGCGACGGATGATTGGTAATGCTTCTGCTTTATCTTCATCAGCAATAGTTGCAAGAACTGTACCATAATTCATAACGTTCATACCAGAAGCCTGTAATGCTTTATAAAGTGCACGTGTGAGCTTATCGTCATAACCGATAGCTTCACCTGTTGACTTCATTTCTGGTGAAAGGTATGCATCAAGACCACGAAGCTTTGAGAATGAGAAAGCAGGTGCTTTAACATACCAACGTTTTTTGTCTTCTGGGTAAATATAGTCAATACCCTGCTCTTTAAGGCTCTTGCCTAAGATTGTGAGAGTTGCAATATCTGCAAGACTATAAGAAGTTGCTTTTGAAAGGAATGGAACTGTTCTTGAAGAACGTGGGTTAACCTCGATAATGAATACGTTGTCATCCTTATCAACAATGAACTGAATGTTGTAAAGACCAATGATACCGATACCTAAGCCTAATTTCTTTGTATAATCAAGAATTGTTTCTCTTACCTTTTGTGAAATACTGAAGGTTGGGTAAACACTTGTTGAGTCACCACTGTGGATACCTGTTCTTTCAACAAGCTCCATAATACCTGGTACGAAAACGTCTATACCGTCGCAGATAGCGTCAACTTCAACTTCTTTACCAGAAATATATTTGTCAACAAGAACTGGCTTGTCCTCATCAATTTCAACGGCTGTTTTAAGGTAATGCTTTAATTGTTCTTCATCAGCAACAATCTGCATTGCACGGCCACCTAAAACGAATGATGGACGAACTAAAACAGGATAGCCAATTCTCTTAGCTGCTTCAAGACCATCTTCAATCTTAGTAACTGCTTTACCTTCTGGTTGTGGAATGTTGAGCTCTTTAAGAAGCTTTTCAAATGAATCACGGTTTTCTGCTTTTTCAATAGCATCACAATCTGTACCGATGATTTTTACACCACGATTTTTAAGTGGCTCTGCTAAGTTGATAGCAGTCTGACCACCGAGAGAAGCAATAACGCCCATTGGTTTTTCGAGATGGATAATATTCATAACATCTTCAACTGTAAGTGGCTCGAAATAAAGCTTATCTGAGCAGGTGTAGTCAGTTGAAACTGTTTCTGGGTTGTTGTTAATAATAATTGCTTCGTAGCCTGAAGCCTTGATTGTCTGAACAGCGTGAACTGTTGAGTAGTCGAATTCAACACCCTGACCGATTCTGATAGGACCTGAACCTAAAACGATAATTTTCTCTTTATCTGTTACAACAGATTCATTTTCTGCTTCATAAGTTGAATAGAAATAAGGAACTGTACCTTCAAATTCTGCTGCGCAGGTATCAATCATTTTGTAAACTGGGAACATTTTGTTCTGGACACGGATATTGTAAACATCGATTTCTGCACATTCCCAGAGACGAGCAATATACTGGTCACAGAAGCCCATTCTCTTTGCTTCATAAAGAACTGTCAAATCATTTTTGTTAGCCTTGAGTTTTTCTTCCATACGGATGATGTTTCTTATTTTCTCAAGGAAGAGAATATCAATCTTAGTAGCATCATAAATCATACCGATATCTGTGCCGTGGCTGATAAGCTCTGCAATAGCAAAGATTCTGTCATCTGTGCCGTCTTTGATATATTCAAGAAGCTCTGCTTCTGTGTAATCATCAAACTTTTTCATATAAAGGTGGCAAACACCGATTTCAAGTGAACGTGCAGCCTTTAAGAGACATTCTTCAATAGTTCTGCCAAGGCTCATTACTTCACCTGTTGCCTTCATCTGAGTTGAAAGCTTATTGTTTGCAGTTGCAAATTTATCGAATGGGAAACGTGGCATTTTTGCAACAACATAGTCAAGTGCTGGTTCGCAAGCTGCTGGGATATTTGCAAGTTGAATTTCTTCAAGGTGCATACCAACTGCAATTTTTGCAGTAACTCTTGCTATAGGGTAACCACTTGCTTTAGAAGCTAAAGCAGATGAACGTGAAACACGTGGGTTAACCTCGATAACGTAATAATCGAATGAAAGTGGGTCGAGTGCAAACTGAACGTTACAGCCACCTTCAATTTCTAATGCCTTAATAATTCTTAAAGCACTATCACGAAGCATACCAGCTTCTTTATTAGTAAGTGTCTGGCAAGGACAAACAACTATTGAGTCACCTGTGTGAATACCAACAGGGTCAACGTTTTCCATATTACAAATAGCAATAGCTGTGTCATTTGAGTCACGCATAACTTCAAACTCAATTTCTTTATAGCCTTTAATGCTCTTTTCAACAAGAACCTGATGAACT
>JAZNCY010000235.1:0-13823 GCA_045587825.1 Acutalibacteraceae bacterium | reverse complement strand
AGGCGTTTTGCAGACTAATCAATATGTTCCGGTTTATGAACAACTTGGTGAAATGACAATCTGTTTTTGGGCTTTTTATTTAGCAATTCTTCTTTTTGATTTTATAAACAGAATGGTAAATAAAATTCCTGAAAGAAAAGAAAAAACTCAAAAGCTGAAGCGTGGTTTACTTATTGCAACCGAAGTTCTTTATATACTCTTACAGGTATATTTCATTCTTGCTATTGCAATCAGTTCTTTCTCTTACAACTTAAAGAC
This sequence comes from Acutalibacteraceae bacterium, assembly GCA_045587825.1. Taxonomy (GTDB): domain Bacteria; phylum Bacillota; class Clostridia; order Oscillospirales; family Acutalibacteraceae; genus DTU089. Next base: position 13,565 of record JAZNCY010000235.1, on the reverse strand, counting down.
AATAAGTTCCCAGAGTTTTACATATACATTCGGCAACATTGGTGTTCTTTTAGTTATTGCAATATGTCTTTTGGTTTACAGAAGCTTTTTATTACAAAAGCAAGAATTAAAAGCAGTTAAAACAATATGCTCTATATTTTTAACACTCGGTGTTGTATCGTTTGTTTATATTGCATTCTGTGTACTTAATATTATTCTTGAAATGGATTTTTCAAATATAATCTTCTGGTTCTACAGAATTGCTACAATTTACATTGCAGTTGTTTTATTATTTGATTTACTTGTTACTGTAATAAAAAAAGAAACGCTTAAAGATTTTAATTACACTATTCATTTACCTGATATTAAAAAACTCAGAAATAAGAATACTGAAGAGAAAAAATCTTTTTTAGATACATTAGAAAATTACACAGGCATTTCGCTTAAATCTCTGTGGAGTATTAAATACGTTGCAGAAATTCTGCCAAGTGCAATTCTTACCATCATTGTGATTTTATTTGTATCAAGTTGTGTTTATAAAGTTGAACCTTTTGAACAGGCTGCAATTTATCGTTTCGGTTCATTACAAGAAGAGTCTATTAAACGTGAGGGTCTTCATTTCAAATTACCGTGGCCTATTGAAAAAGCAGAAATTTATGAAGTAGAACGTGTTCAGAATATGACTATTGGTTATGAATCAAATGACACAATGGATAATATGTGGACGGAATCCCATTCAGTTGAAGAATATAAATTGTTAACTGGTAACGGAAACGAGCTTGTTTCAGTTAATATTAAATTGATTTATAAAATAGATGATTTATACACTTACTTAACAAAGTCTGCAAATCCTGAAGCGATTTTAAGTTCTAATGCATACGAATTTATGATGAACAAAACTAATTCAACTGACTTAAATACAATTTTAAGCGTTGACAGAACTGGTCTTTCTAAAGAGCTTCTTTCTGCACTTAATGAATTCACAAAGGAATATAAGGTTGGTTTAACAGTAGAAGAAGTTATTATTGAAAGCATCCACCCACCAGTTGAGCTTTCAGGCGTTTATCAATCTGTTGTCAGTGCTGACGTTAATAAAACAACTACAATAACAAACGCTGAGGCTAAAGCAGAGAAAATTATTTTAGAAGCTGAAAAAGATGCAAAATCAGCAGTAATAACAGCAAAAGAAAATCAGACAACAAAAGTAGCAGACGCTACTAAAGAAATGACTGTTTACAAAGCTGCTCTTGAAGCTTACAGAAAGAGACCAACAGCATTTAAACTCAGTAAATACGTTGATACTTACGAAAAGGTTATTGCTGGTAACAAGGTTTATGTATTCTCCCCTAACATTGATGCAGACCTTTCACAATACATTATAAATTCATCGGGAAAAACATTATCAACAGAGCAAACAACCGTTGTAGGAACGGAGGAAACAAAAAATGAAAATTAAAAAGATATATAAATGGATATTTGCACTTATTCTTGCTGTAATTATTGTTGTATTTGGTTTTACATTTACAGTAAAAGAAGGCTCTTGTGCAATAGTATCACGTTTTGGTGAAGTAAGAGCAGTTCATATGGATTCAGGTCTTCATTTTAAATTACCTTATCCTTTTGAAAACGTTTACACTTACGATACAAGAAGCCAATATATGGATTCAGGCTACACAGAAACTCTTACAAACGACAAGAAAAATGTTATTTTACAAACATATCTTGTGTGGCATATTGAGGACCCGAGAAAATTCTATAACAGTGTTGGCGATAATGAAAAAGCAGAAAAATATCTTAATGATTTAACTGCAAACGTTAAGAATGGTGTTATGGGTAACTACGAACTTTCTTCATTGGTTTCAACTGATTTAGAAAACATCAAAATTGATGAAATATCTAAAAAAATTGAAAAATCTGTTTCAGAAAATGCCCTTAAAGACTATGGCATAAAAATTGAAAAAATTAAAATCAAGAGACTTGCTCTCCCTACTAACAATATTGAGAGTGTATTTGAGCAGATGATTGCTGACAGAGAAAAACAAGTTACAAAGCTTCTTTCTGAGGGTGAAAGAGATGCGGCAATTATTATGAGCGAAGCAAACGCTAAGGCTGCAGAAATTTTAGCTGAAGGAAAATTAGAAGCTGCAGAGATTGATGCAGAAACTGAAAGACAGATAGCTGAAATTTATGGCGAAGCATACGACAAGAACTCTGAATTGTTCAAGTTCCTTAAAAAGCTTATCGCTCTTGAAAACTCTGTAAACGAAGATACCGTAATTATTATGAAAAGTGAAGATTCACCTTTTGATATAGTTGACGAATTACAATAAGAGTAGGTAGAAACAATGAAAAACAAAAGTATAGAAGTTTTTGAAACTATAATGCTTTCTGTTATGAAGTATTTTAAATGGGTTGTTGCAGGCTCTGCCCTCCTTCTCATATTAACAGGTATTTACAAAGTTGACAGTAACGAAGTTGCGGTAGTTCTTCGCTTTGGTAGACTTGTTGGAACAACTTATGAAGAACAGATTAAAACTCCTGGTCTTCACTTCGCTCTTCCCTATATAATTGATGAAGTAATTAAAGTTCCTGTTGAAACTGTTCAGGAAATTACTGTTGAATCACATTATAGTGAAGATACTACAATTAACAGAAACATTAAAACCGGTGGTTACGTAATTACTGGTGACAGTAATTTAGTTCTTATAAGAAGCGTTGTTAAATATAAAGTCAATGACCCTGTGAGGTATGCGCTTTATATTAACGAAATAGATGAAATAGTAAAAGGTGTTGTTGGTGGCGAAACAATTCCCCTTGTAACTTCAATGCCTGTTGACAGTGTTCTTACAACTGAAAAAACGAACCTTGCAAACAAGTTAAAAAACAACACTCAATTAATTCTTAATGAACTTGATTGTGGTATTACAATAACTAACATTGAGCTTACAAACGTTATTCCACCTAATGAAACAAAGAATGCATTTGATGCAGTTAATACTGCATCTGTTAAAAAGCAGACACTTATACAAGAAGCTAATGATTACACCGAAGCTAAAATACCAAAAGCTCAGGCTGAGTCTGATTCATTAGTAAGTGAAGCGAAGAAAAATCAAGCCGAAAAAATTGCAAAAGCTACTGAAGAGGTTGCAGAATTCAATGGTCTTTATGAGCAATACAAAGCAAATCCTGACGTTATTAAAAATGGTGTATTCAGAAACAGGGTTTCAAAGGTTTTAACTGAAGCTGGTGCTACAATTATTGTTCCTGATGGTAATGAGTCAGCTAAAGTTATTCTTCCGTAGGAGTAAAATATGAAGAAAATTAATAATATGGTTGAGAATTCTGTAAAAGAATATTCTCAAAACTATATATCTGACAAAGATAAAAGTAAATTAAAAAAAGATATACGTGAAGCCGTTTTTGCTATAGTATTTCTTCTTTCTGGATTTATATATGGTAAAGTTTTTCCTAATCAGGAAGTAATTCAGGGCTCTATTTATTTAATTGGTGTTGCAATTATCGGAATACCTGTTTTTGTAACTGCTGTAAAAGGCTTTTTACAAAAAGATATAAACTCATCAATGGAAATACTTGTTTCTATTGCTATTCTTGTTTCTGTTTTAGATGGTCAATATATCTTAGCAGGACTTATACCTATAATTCTTACTCTTGTTCATTTTTTAGAAGAAAAGAGCATTATGGGTGGCAGAGATGCTATAGAAGGTCTTAAAAAGCTTCAGGCTGACACTGCTATTGTGTTAGTTGACGGAAACGAAAAAGAAGTTGATGCCAAGACGCTTAAAACCGGCGATTTGATTTTAGTTAAACCTGGTATGTCACTCCCTATTGATGGCGTTGTAAAAAGTGGTATTTCTAATATGGACCAGAAGTCATTAACTGGTGAAGCGTTACCAAAAGAAGTAAAGCAAGGCGATACAGTATATGCAGGTACAACTAATATTGATGGTCTTTTAACAGTTGAGGTAACAAAAGCTTATTCTGACACCTCATTCCAGAAAATTGTTGAGCTTTTAGAAAGTGCTGAAAAAATGACTGTTCCTGAAACACAGATAGTTGATAAGTTTATGACTTATTATTTACCTATTGTGCTTGTAGTTGCAGTTTTAATGTGGCTTTTCACAAAAGATATAAGTAAAGCTATTGCGATTTTAGTTGTGAGCTGCCCTTGTGGCTATATGTTGGTTTCTTCTGCCCCTATAATTGCCGCATTAGCAAGTGCTACTAAACGTGGTATTCTTATTAAAAACCCATCATTCATAGAAAAATTAACTGATGTAAATTATTTTGTGTTTGATAAAACAGGTACTATTACAAATGGTACTTTAGAAGCGGTTGATTTTCAACTTGTTAATGCCCAGACAAATGAAGAATTAATTAAAACTGCTGCTTCTGTTGCTCACGGCTCCTTACACCCTACTTCAAAATCTATTATGGCTCTCGTTAATGATGAAGATTATGATAAAGATTTTGAAATTACTGAGATAGTTGGTAATGGTGTTAAAGGTGTGAAGAATGGTGACGAAGTTATCGTGGGTAATTCCCGTTACATTAAATCTTTAGGTTTAGAGTTGCCAGAAGATATCTCCACAGAAGGTACACTTAGCTGGGTTGTAAAGAACAAAGAGGTTTTGGGTGCAATTATTTTCAGAGACGTTTTAAGAAGCGATGCTAACGAAACAATTGAAAAGTTAAGAACATTAGGCGTTAATACAATTGCCGTTCTTACTGGTGACAATAATATAGAAGCAAAGCGTGTTATGGCTGAAGCAAACATTGACGTAATGCACGCAGAACTTTTACCAGAGCAAAAATTAGAAAAGGTAAAAGAAGCTCAGAAAAACCACTTGGTTGCTGTTGTTGGTGATGGCATAAACGACTCACTTGCTCTTTCAGAAGCAGATGTTGGTATAGCAATGGGTGCTATGGGTTCTGACACAGCAATTCAAAGTGCAGATATTTCACTTATGAATAACTCACTCGACAATTTACCATTTGTTATTGAGCTTTCAAGAAAGACAAAAGCAACTATTTACCAGAATATTATTATTGCTTTTTCAATTAGTTTTATTATGATGGTGCTTGCTGCAACCGGACTTGTAACACCACTTGTCGGTGCATTTTTACATAACATAGGCGCATTTATAATACTTATAAACAGTGGTAAAATAACTAAGAAAAAATAAAATAAAAATTGCTTGGTTAACTAAAATTTAACCAAGCAATTTTTTTATATTAACCAAAGAAATCTGAAAGTTCTACATTGTAGCCGTGTTCTTTTAAATCATCATATGAATTAAAGTTATTAAAAATTGTGTAAACTGCACCTAAAAATCTTACAACGCCATCTTTTATAGATGTGAAGAAGCCAGTATCTTCGTGACCACCATTCTGTGATGTCTTTTTAATAGTAAATGTGTTTATAGGTACATCTTCACCTAATTCATAAGAATTAACAGTAATTGAATCCTCTTTAAAATCAAGAACGAAATAAGTTGCTGTATCTGTAAGATATTCTTCACCAATCCACTCCTCATTAAGTCCCATATCGTCATCGTTACGAGGTCTGCCTAATGAACAAGAAACTGCATAAATTGTACCTTTAGGGTCAACCATTTCTTTCTGTAATTTTTCTACTCTTACATTTTTATATAAAACATCAGTTATTGTGTAATAGTGGCTGTGACCTAAAAGAACAAGATCAATTCCGAATTCATCTGCGATAGGTCCCCAGATTGTGCGAAGAAGGTTGTTTTCGCTTTCTCTATGCTCAATTCTACCACTATAAAGGTCGTGGTGGAACATCATAATCTTCCATTTAACGTCTGGATTTGCTTCCACTGCACGTTTCACAAAATCTGCGTGAGCCATAGCGTTACCACTGTTTGAGTCCATTACTAAAAAGAGCGCCTCACCTTTTGTGAACCAATAATCAGTGCCATTATATGAACGAATAGAAGCCTCAGTATCTTCATTAGGAACATTTTTGAACACCTTGTAAGCTGCACCTTTTCTGTCGTGGTTACCCATTGAAGTAGCAATAGAAATACCTTTCGTTAATGGTGAAGCTGTAAATGCTTTATATTCACTCTCAAGACCTTCTGTTGCCTGGTCACCCGCTGAAAGAAGAACTGAAATATTTTTATTCTTCTTGAGTGCATCTTCTAAAGTTTCGTGAAGTCTGTAAGAGGTATCTGAAAGAGAATTCTCGTTTGCATCATCAATTGCTGTAATGTGAATATCTGTAGCATACATAGCAGAAAACTCTACTCCACCATCTGTTTTGAAAGAATAAACCGCTGATTTAAAGCCTTCACTTTCACATTGATAATAATATGTAGTGTTTTCTTTTAAATTTGTAACTGTTACTTTGTTAGCGAAGCCACTTTCTATTGCTTCAACTTGGGTACCTTTAAAAACATCTGCCGAGCTTAAATCTTTTTTAGTAGAAATTGTAACAGTTGGTTCGCTTTCAGTTTCTGAATACCAGGAAAAATTACGTTCCCGTTCATTACTGCCGACAAACATAATAATTCCCGCTTCGGCATCGTTGCTTCCCCAAACCTTTGCCCAATCATCTTTACTTGCAGCAAATGATGGAACTGCGAGTGTGAAAAAAAGAGTTAATGCAAGAATAATTGAAAGAATTTTTTTCATAAAATACACCCCGTTTTTATTTTAATGTTGTTTTAAATGCTTCTGCACGAGTTTTAATATTGCCATTCTTTGCAGATTCTATTGCTACGTCACAATATTCTTCGGAAGAAGCCTTTTGACCAATAAGCTTTAAAAGACTTGCTACATAAAGAGCAATTTGTGCTTTTTCGTCTAAATCAACTATTAAATCATCATCTAATACGCTACGTAATTTTTTTATTGCATTACGTGCACAATGAACACTGAGTTTAATATCCCCAGCATCTTTACAAGCGAAATAGAGATTAAGCCAGAGCATACCGATTGTAGCTTTATCGTCAGGGTTAATAGTTTCATTAATATGAATTGCCTGAAGATAAGTAAGAATAACGTTATCAAATGCACTCTTTAAAATTTCTTCGTTTTTCTTAATAACTAAAGCGTGTTGGGTTTTTAACATAAGCTTTAACTTATCCACTTCGTTATCATCAATAGTGAAGAATTTATTTGTAGAATTACTATATGTACAATGTGGGCAACGTGTAACGTCGAGCCACAATGGGTCGGCATTATAATAAACTGCTCTGCCCGTTTCTTCTACCTCTTTAACTTTAAGCATATTTTTTCTTATTGTTTTAGATTTTACCATTCCACCACAAACCGGACACGGTTGCTCAATTAACTGAATGTAATTAGGGTCCTGCACAGGCTCTTTTACATTATGACTGAATGTAAATTGTGGTGGCAACTGGAACGCCACAGCCTTTTTCTTCTTATTATTTTGAGAGCGTTTATATAATTCTTCGTTGAGCTTTCTTATACGACTACTCATACCACTCATTATTACTTCTGCCATATCAGGACAAGTTTCAAGGAATTTTTGAAGATTGCCTTTATCTATTGCAATACAAACAGTATCTTCTAAAGCAATACAGCTTGCGCTTCTTGGTTGCTTGTCAAAAATAGCCATTTCGCCGAAGAATTGACCTTCGCTTATAGTTGCAACCTTTGTAAGATTACCTAAAACGCCTGTTATAAACACACCTATTGAGCCACGAAGAACAATATACATTTCTTTGCCTAACTGCCCTTCATAGCAGATATATTCATCCTTATCGAAGTATTTAGGTTTTGAAATTCTTTCGAGTTCAATTTGATTTTTAATAGCCATAAATTATTTTCCCCTTTTTGTTCAGGTTGGTTATTTAAAATAACCAACCTGAACTGTTTGTTTTAAGAAAGACCGGTAATAATACTTTCGTCTTTACCTGCAGGAAGTGTAACTCCACCCGACGATATTCTTGAACCTGTAACAACAACAGAAGTTATATTGCTACAACCACTAAGGTCGAGCGAACCTAAGTTTGTATTACTTACGTCAACTGTCTTGAGTCCTGTAGTTCCATACATATAAAACGAAGTCAATGACGTCAAGCCTGATAGATTCAAATCTTCAAGTGCTGTGCTATTGTCAATCTGTAAATCAGTCATAGCGGTACAACCACTCACATCAAGACTCGTCAGCTTATTATTTGTTTCAGGTGCAATTACTAAGACCGTCATTGACGTGCAGTTACTAACATTAACTGTAGTAATGTTTTCAGAACAACAAAGCTCAATCCACTCAACTGCGGTACCACTTGCATTCAAGTTTTCAAGAGCGGTACACGTGCTGACATCAAGCTCGGTAATACTCGTACAACCACTGAGATTCAAATCAGTAAGAGCAGTATTTTCATTTTCAGTAAACGTAGCGAGTCCCGTACAACCCGAAGCATTAAGCGAACCGAGTAAAGTGCAGTTTCTTATATCAAGAGATGTAATTGCTGTATTTTTGCTCAAATCCAAGCTTTGTGGTTCGCTTGTTTCTGAGTTTTCTAAAGCCTGAAGAATTGACTGAGTATCGCTATCTGAAACGTCTGAATTACTTGCCTCTACAGTTACAAGCGTTGTAAGCGAGGTAAGTCCGATGTTTGTAAAATCAGCAAAATTCGCATTGTTATTAACATAAAAATGCTTCAATGAAGAACAACCGTCTAATGATAGCGAAGCAACGGCGGTATTACTTATATTCAACGATTCAAGTGCACTCATATCATCAACCGCAAGTGTTGAAAGATTTGTGAGCGTTGAAGCATCAATACTTTCAATACCGCTTCCCGTTGCGTTAAAGCTTTCAAGCAACGTAAGATTATCAAGCCCCGTAATATTGGCAAGAGCCGAACAATTAGAAACATTAAGTGAAGTGAGTACCGTACAAGTTGAAACATCAAGCGATGTAATAGCTGCATTACTTGCATTCAATGAGGTAAGTCCGATACAACCAGTTACAGTTAAATCTTTAAGCATAGTATAATTTGATACATCAATTGTTGTGACTGCGCTATTATTTGAAACATCAATAGACTCTAATGTATCCTTAAGCATACTTGCAAGTTCACTATCTGATAAATCCGCATTACTTACTTTAAGTGTTTTTAAGTTAGTTAAACTATCTATATTAAGATTACTTACATTAGTCATCCGTGTATCGCTTATATCAATTGAAGTAATCGCAGTACAATCATTAATATAAGCCATACTTAATGTTTCCAGACCTGATAAATCCAATTCCTGAAGCAAATTACTGTTAGATATCCGCATATACATCATACTTGTGCAACCAGTGACATTTAGATTTATCAAATTATTGTTGGTTTCCGTATCTATATCAAAAGCCTCTAACGATTTACAATTTCTTACATTTATTGTTTCTATACATAAACTATAGCTTGCGTCAAGGCCCTCAATTGCAGTATCACTTAAATTTAGGTTCACAAGAGAAGTACATCCAGAAACAATAATTTCACTGATATCTGTACCACTTGCATCAATAGATGTAAGTGAAGCACAATCTTCTACTAGCAACGAACTAAGTGCACTACAATTAGTAACATCAAGAGTTTCAATTCCTGAATTATAAACATTAAGGTCTGTAACCGTACTTGGTATAGTTCCTAATGATGTAAGCGTTGTGCAACCAGAAACATTAAGCGTTGTAAGTGCCGTTAAGTATGTTACATCAAGCGAAGTAAGCGTTGTGCAATTTGTAATTGCAAGACTTGTTAATGCAGTATTTGTTGTGACTGCTGCAAGCTTGACATCTGTAAGTAATGGAGCATTATTAACGCTTATGGTTGCAAGAGCAGAGTTATTATAAACCCAAAGCTTACTTAATTTACCGTAACCATCAAGAGAAAGTGAAGTAAGACCTGTATTAAGAAGGGTTACACTTTCTAAAGCAGTACAATCTCCAATATTCAAGGATGTAAGAGTAGAAACGTCTGATAACACTAAAGTTTTAAGTGTCGTTATACCAGTAAAATCAAGCGTAGTTACGTTAGAATTATCGACTAACGCGAATTCTTCGAGTAACGTATTACCTGAAACATTAACGCCAGTAAACGTACTAATACCATTAAGGTAAATATTTTTAAGAGCAGTATTAGACGAGAAATTCATAGTATCAGTAGCACCATTGAAGTTTGTAACACCTGAATATGATAGATTAAGAGTTTCGAGTGCTGTAAGAGAGCTTACCGCAAGAGTTGCTATGCCTTTGCAGTTATATAAATTCAAGTTGGTTAACGCCGTACAGTTATTAATATTAAGAGAACTGAGTGTTGTACTTTCACTTGAACGAGTTAAATCAAGGTTTTTAAGACTCGTACAATTCGTTACCCATACTTTTGTAAGCTTCTGATTATTTGATAAATCAAGTGACTGAATAGCTGTATTAACAAGATTAATTGTTGTAAGATTTTCACAGCTGTTAAGTCCCTGAATTGTCGCAAGTTCAGAGGATGCTGTCATATTTATATCGGTAAGAGCCGTACAACCATTGACATTAAGTGAAGTAACCTTCGTACTACCCATTGTAATTGTTGTAAGTGCTGCTTTGTTACTTAAATTCATAGCACCTGCAAGATACTGACAACCGCCGAGGTCAATTGTTTTTAAAGCATTCAAATCGGTAAAATCAATTGTTGTAAGACTTAAACAGTTATTAATAGTTAACGTTTCAAGTGACGTACAACCACTTAAATTAATACTATTTAAAGCATAATCTGCTATAGTGTTATCATTTATAACAAACGACGTAAGAGCACTACAGTTACTCAAATTAACAGTTTCAACTTTTATATTACTGTTAAGGTTTAATTCAGCGATATTTGTACAACCACTTACGTTCAACTCTATAAGAGCCGTGCAAGTATCAAGACCTGTTATTTTTTCATCTGTAAGATTTGTGCAACCTGATATATTTAAAGTTTTAAGTCCTGTAAGACCCGTTATGTCAAGATTTGTAAGCTCTGTAAGACCTGATAAATCGAGACTCTCAATACCACTATTATAAGCACAGTTAACATTTACTAAATTAGTGAAATTCTTGATGCCTGTTAAATCGGTGTAGCCACCATCGGCTGTGCTATCCCCTGTAACATTTATAGTTGTAACGCCTGTTACTTCGTTTCCTATTAATGCATTATTGCCATCTGCATCATAGGTAGTGCTTATATATGACAAGAACATACTGTCAGGGAAGTTTGTGCTGTTCAAGTCTACCCAGACACCACCGCAACCATTTACACAAGTAAGACCATCGTCTGACTTTTTGTGAGAAGCCGGTATTGATTCTGTGTAACTCCAACCACAAGTACAAGTGTGAGTAAGTACGCCTTCTGAAGTACAAGTATTTTGGGTTGTTACTTCATCTGTGTAATCGTGGTAAGAGCCATCTTTAACTGCATTACCACAAACAGAACATTTTGTGTGAATATCAGCACCAGCGCCATTTTCTTCTGTATGCCCTGTTGCTGGTATAGCCGTCTCAGAAAGTGTTTCAGTACATACTGAGCAACTAACAGTTGTTTTACCATCTACTGTACAAGTAGCATCAACTGTTGTTGTCTTTTCTGTATGACCAGTAGCAGGAATTGTCTCAGTATAATTATATCCACATTCACAAACGTATGTTGTGCCACCATCTAAAGTACAACTTGCATTAGTTGTGCTTGTCTGGTACGTGTGGTCAGCCGATAAAATTTCATAACAGATTTCACATTCTGTGTGAGCATCTTTTGCACCTGAGAAAATTTCACGGTGACCAGTTGCATTAAGAATTGTTTCAGAAATCAACTCGTCACAAACTGTACAAGTAACTGTTTCTTTACCTGCTTCTGTACAAGTTGGCTCTATTGTTGTTTTTTCTTCACTATGACCAGTTGCCGTTAAGACTGTTTCACTTATAGTTTCACCGCAAGTTGAACAAGTAACTGTTGTTTTACCATCTACAGTACAAGTAGCGGCTTCTGTGGTTGTTTTTTCTGTATGACCAGTAGCAGTCAAAACTGTTTCACTTATAGTTTCACCACAAGTTGAACAAGTAACTGTTGTTTTACCATCTACAGTACAAGTAGCGGCTTCTGTAGTTGTTTTTTCAGTATGACCAGTAGCAGTTAAAACTGTTTCACTTATAATCTCACCGCAGTCTGAACATTTTACTGTTTTAAGACCATTCTTTGTACAAGTTGCTTTAACCTCTTCTGTTACCTCTGTATGAGTGTGAACAGTTGTTGCTTCTGTTGTTAGTTCCGTCGTAGGTTCTGTTGTCTGCTCGGTAGTAGTTACAGTCGTACTTTCAGTAGTCGGTACGGTTGTAGTCGAAACGGTTGTCGACGGAACTGTTGTTGTAGGAGCAGTTGTTGACGGTACTGTTGTAGTAGGAGCAGTTGTCGATGGAACTGTTGTAATTTCAGTTGTAGTTTCATCCCCTACACCATCGTTTGGTGGACCCTGAACTGCTACCACCTCTGTAACAGGCTCTGTTGTAGTTACAAGTGATTTATTATCATCTGGAATAACAATTTCTACAGGTTCTTTTACCTTCTGAGCAACTTCGTAAACAGGAGTTTTCTCAGCAACGTCAATATTACGTTCTACAATTTTTTCTTCAATTTCTTTAGTTTCAATAAACATTGAGTGACCATTTTCTGAAGCGAAGTAGATATCGACTAAGTCATCGTCTGGAATGTCTTCAACAACAATCGGCATTAAAACGCTTTCTAAGGTTATTGGTGCATTCTCAATAACGTCACCATTCAAATTCGTTTCTGTTGTTGTGTCGTTTGGCTTATTTTCACCAGATGGTTTACCAACTAATGCACTTAAATCAACTTTAACTTCATCTACCAAGTAAACTGTTTCTTTATCGTCCATATTAACAGTTGCTTTAAAGCCTTCTTTAATAGTAACTTCAATATCTTCAACTTCACCAGTTGGTTGAATACGCTTACTTGAAACGGCACCGCCGTACGTCATAACATCTGTGTTAAGTTCGCCTTTATCGTTACGAGATAAATCGACTCTGAAAAGTGTACCACGGACTGCAAGAACAGCGTTAGGAGTATTTACAATAAAGTCTTCATCAACTTGTAATGGTTTAGTAACCTCTGCCACAAGAGCTCCACGCTCAATATTAATTGAGGTTTTACCACCACTGACTTCGCTGAAAATAGCTTTTGTGCCTGATTCTAATTTTACATATTTATCGTCATCAAGTAAAAGTCTTATATAACTATTGCCACCAGTTACAACAGTGTAGCCTTCTTCAAGATGCATACCAGTATAAGCTGAGTACTCTATATTATCGTGCACTACGCCGACTGTACCCTGAATTTCGATAACAGTTATAGTGCGATAACCTTCATTTGAGTCACCGAAAGCAAGAACTGCCGTAAGTGCAGTTACAATTATTGCGGTAATTAAAAATATGATTATAGCAACTTTTGTCTTTTTCTTATTTTTTGTCACAAGCAGTTCCTCCTTTCGTAATATTTAAACCTCAGGGTTTTAAATTTTATTTAATAAAGCCATCTTCTTCTAATCGCCTT
>JAZNCY010000234.1:0-1956 GCA_045587825.1 Acutalibacteraceae bacterium | reverse complement strand
AATATTCTTTAAAACTGCATCTTTATCTGTATCGTTTTTATACTGGTTGTAAGTCATTATATTTCTACTGTTACAACCCAATGCTTCAAGAATAGGAATAATAGCTGTGTTATAGCCGTCGCCACCGGTTATTTTTATACTATCCATAAAAGTAATAGTTTTACCTCTTAACACAACCTCTAAAAGCGGATAAAGTGGGCGAAGTGTTGCAACAAATGCATTTTCAAAACCAGTTCTTCTGCCGTTATAAAATCCCCAGTTAACACCATTAAGATTTACCTTTGACCACGACGAAGCCTTGTTTAAAACACTTCTTGCTTCACTGTAAGCATTTTCTGTAAGAAGTGATGCAACACCTTTTGGCGTTGCGTCTACACCCATAACAGAAAGCATTTCAATAAGACCTTCTTTTTCAAGTGCAGAATAAATACCAACAGCAAAGCTACCAACGTTAGCATTAGTGTAAATAGTATTTTCTAAAAGTGTTTCTAACTTTTTATAATCAGAATATTCAGCTACAAACTCATCAATCAAATCGTCTATTCCGTTTAAAACCTTTTTATAATCCTTCTCGGTTAAATTAGGTGTATAAGTAATCTGGCTAAATGAAATCGCAGGGAATTTATACTCTTGAGGCTCTTGCAACTGACTGTCATTAAAAATAAGAATAATAGTTTTAACAACATTTTTCGTATCTGTTTCTAAAAGCTTTGTGATTACGTCGTCAGATAACAATGTATTTTCGCTTTCGTTTGTATTCAATCCCTTTAAAAGCTCGCCTAACTGTGATTTATTAAGCTTTAAAGCATCAACAAGCCAAGACATAATTTCTGTGTAAGCAAGTGCTTTATTCGGAGTAAAATTCACACCATCGCTACTACCACATTTGCTCAAAACAGCAAAATCAATTGGCGGAAGCTGAAGCCCTGTCTCCTGAGACATAGAAGTTAAAGCATCATTTAAAATAACCTCTAAATCAAAATTCATTGACTCAAGGTCTATTATTTTAAGAAGAATTGCAAGTCTTACATAAGCATTTTCTTTAACTGGTGCCAAAAGATTGTTAAAGCACTGATTTAATTGACCGCTTTCATTGAAATAAGCAAGCGCTGGTAAAACTGTCACTAACGTATCTACCGGCTTTTTCTCTAATTTATCAAGAATTGTTAAAGCAGACATAAGAATATTATAAATCATTGTACTCTTATCTTCTTTAGCTTCCTTCTTAAATTCTTCCTGAGTTAATTTAACTTCACAACCCAAAGCGTTAAGGAGTGGCACTATTGCAGTTTCGTAGCCGTTGCCACCTTTTATGGTTGTAATGCCAGCTAAATTATATTTACCTGAGCAAAGAAGCATAAATAAAAGATTATTAAAAGGACTAAGTGTAGCACTTATTGCCCTTGAAAAACTCTTTTTATCATTTACACCCCATTTAACATCTGTTAAATCAACAGACTGAAATGAACCAGCATTAATAAGTGCTTTTTGCACATCAGGATAATTTTTCAATCCTTTTGCAACACCACTTACAGTTACGTCAATGCCAATAGTTTTTAAGTCGATTGCCGTTTCTTCCATAGAAGAATAAATTGAAATAAGTAATTCTGAAACAACCTCATCACTATAAATCATTGGTTCTATTAAAGTTTTCATATCTGTTTCAAGATAATTCTTCAAGATATATGAAACGAGCTGTTCAGTTCCTGTAACGGCGTTCTGCGCTTGCTTTTCTGTTACACCATCAGGGTAGCCAGAACCAGCAAACGCTACGATATTTATACTACTTGCAGAAAAAGCAAGTAATGAAGCCAATATTAAGCATATAAACTTTTTCAATTTCATAGTTATCACACTTTTTCTATCAATCATAATAGACATAGTTTTTTCATAATAATATATCGATTATATTATACAATTATAACAACAGTAAAATGTTAAAAAAATGTTAAATTT
>JAZNCY010000233.1:0-4093 GCA_045587825.1 Acutalibacteraceae bacterium | reverse complement strand
GAATCAAAAAACATCTGCTTAGTTCCCTGATATTCAAAAATATATTCCTGCGACATAAAATCACCTTCTTTGGTGTTTGGGGTTAGTTAGTAATAAATATTATAACATAAAAAATGAAATATTGCTACTTAATAAAAAATTTATTCATTATTCATCAGCGTAAGCGACTTCATTATTCATCATTCATTGAAAATCCGTTCTTCTTTAATGAATAGTGAATGATGAATATTGAATAATGAATAATACAAAACGCAAATCCGTCCACTTTGGTGAACGGATTTTCGTTTTGGCAGCGGGATAGGGATTCGAACCCCAACAAACAGAGTCAGAGTCTGTCGTGCTACCGTTACACTATCCCGCTAAGACTTTGATATTATACTACCAATATTTTGAATTGTCAAGCGTTTTTTTAATTATTATAGTGACTTTTATTTTTATTTATGATATAATACGACAAAATTTCACAAACCAACAAAAATTTCAAGGAGTTTTTATGTTAGATAGCATTATAGCATCCATTAATGATGCGCTTTACAGTTACATTTTAATTATTATTTTAGTGTTAGGCGGTTTATACTTTTCTTTCCGCACTAAATTCGTTCAATTCAGACTTTTTAAAGAACAAATTAAAGCTGTTACTGAAAAACCCGATGATAAATCCGGTGTTTCATCTTTTCAGGCTTTAATGGTTTCTACCGCATCAAGAGTTGGTACTGGTAACATAATTGGCGTTTCTACTGCTCTTTGTATGGGTGGCTTCGGCTCTGTTTTCTGGATGTGGGTTATTGCTATAATTGGCTCAGCATCTGCATTTATTGAAAGCACACTTGCACAGATTTACAAGAAAAAAGGTGTTGACGGCAGCTACGGTGGACCTGCTTATTATATTGAGGCAGCATTAAAAAGCAGACCTTTAGCAATTATTTTTTCACTTTT
Source organism: Acutalibacteraceae bacterium (assembly GCA_045587825.1). Lineage (GTDB taxonomy): Bacteria > Bacillota > Clostridia > Oscillospirales > Acutalibacteraceae > DTU089. The sequence goes on along the minus strand of JAZNCY010000233.1, from coordinate 3,157 downwards.
CCTCGTTCTTACATACGGAATCGGTTTTAATATGCTCGCTTCTTACAATTTACAGTCAACATTCTCTGCTTATAGCTTTTATAACGAAACCACTTCCCCTTGGATAATCGGTTTAATTTTAGCTATTATTGTTGGTTTCTGCCTTTTCGGTGGTGGTAAAAGAATTATTAAAACAACATCATTTTTAGTTCCATTTATGGGTCTTGGTTACATTCTTGTAGCACTCATAATTACTATAATGAACTTCGAAAAATTACCATTCATTTTCAAAGAAATTTTTACAGGTGCTTTTAATATTGAGGCAATCTTTGGTGGTTTTTCTGGTTCTTGTGTTATGTTTGGCATTAAACGTGGTTTATTCAGTAACGAAGCGGGTGTTGGTTCTGCACCTAACGCTTCTGCTTCTGCAGACGTAAAACACCCTGTAAAACAAGGTCTTGTTCAGGTGCTTTCTGTATTTATTGATACATTACTCGTTTGCTCAGCTACTGCTTTTATGTGTATGGCTTCAGGCGTAGAAAATACTCCTGATATATCTGGCGCACCTTATGTTCAATTAGCTTTAAAAACAACATTAGGTGATTTTGGACCTGTATTCATTACAGTTGCAATGATTTTCTTCGCATTTACTACCCTTTTAGGTAACCTCTTTTACGTTGATAAGGCATTCAGTTTTATTCTTAAAAGAAACCCTGGTAAAGTATTTAACACAATTTATTACATTATTGCATCCTTAATCATTCTTTTAGGTGCAGGTCTTAATGCAGATTTACTCTGGAACATTGCAGATATTACTATGGGCGGTATGACACTTATAAATATTCCTGTTTCCTTAATTCTTTCTAAATATGCTGTTCGTGCATTAAATGACTACACAAAACAGCGAAAAGAAGGCAAAGAGCCTGTTTTCCACGCGAAAGATATTGATTTACCACATAAAGTTGATTATTGGAATTAATAAATCCTTAAAATTCAGGAATACCTAACTTTTCTATTGTATCTCTCCGAAAATTCTTGTATAATATACATATAAGAATTTCTGGAGGGATTTTATTATGTTCAACCATAAAATTAAAAACAACCCTGTTCATATGCTTATTATGGACCAGATTAACGATGTTGAAAACTGTCTTATTCAGTTTGAGAGTTTTATCCGTGCTTCTTCTGCACCCAATGTTTCTTTTGACACATTAAATACTTTAGCAAAAGGAATAAGCGATGCTGAAGCTGTTGCAGATATTTCTTTGAGAAAAATGATTGACTCTTTAAGTGGTAGTTCTTTCTTAACAGCTACAAGGCAAGATTTAATTTCTATTGCTACTGGTTGTGATGCAATAGCAAACAAATGCGAGAGTTATGCTAAAATGTCGGTATTCCAACAATTTGTTTTCCCTGGTGAATACAGTGAAGATTTACTCAAAATAATTTCAATAAGCCGTGAACAATTCGATGTTTTAAGAAAAAGCATCAGTCTTTTATTTTCTGATTTTGGTACTCTTTTGAAAGACCATTCAATTCTTGATGAGATAAGAAAATATGAATCTCAAGTTGACACAATAGAAGAAAGTCTTTACGAAAGAATTTTCAAAATGGATATTACACTTGCAGAAAAAATGCAAATGAGAGAATTTGCTGACCATATTGCAGAGCTTTCAGATATTATTGAAAACTTAGCAGACAAAATACAGATTATGTTAGTAACAAGAAAGGCTTGATTTATTTATGATATACCTTTTGCTTTTTGCAGGGTTATTTATGGGCTGGTCTCTTGGCACTAACGATGCTGCTAACGCTTTTGGTACAGCAGTTGCTACACGTGTTGTAAAATATAGAACTGCAGTAATTATAATTGCAATTCTTGTAATTGTCGGTGCATTTATTGGTGGTGCCAATAATATAGATAAAGTAGCAGAGCTTTCTACAAGTAATGAAGTAATCGCTTCAGAATCGCAGGTTCTGAGCGCTATAGAAAACGGCACAGTCGAAACTTTGCGACTCAAATCAGCTATAAAGGCTGCCATAATTTTCACCTGTGCAGCTCTTACTGTTTTTGTGATGAGCTACTTAAAATTCCCTGTTTCAGCTAACCAATCTATAACAGGCGCTATAATCGGCTGGGGACTTTTTTATGCAGACTACAAAGACCCTGAAATTTTAGCAATCAATCTTCCACAAATAGGTAAATTTGCTTCTACGTGGATTTTAAATCCATTGGGTGCAGGTATTATTTCTTTTATTTTAGTCTTTTTATTCCATAAATTTATAGAAGATAAATTTTCATCTTTAAGTCATTACGATAAAATAGTAAAAATCGGTTATTTATTCGCTGGTGCATTTGCTTCATACAGCATTGGTGTCAACTCATCTGCAAACGTTACAGCTCTTTATTACGATGCTGCATTCAGTAAAACAGGTGTTGCAGCAAACTTACTTACAGATGCTCGTGTTGCTGCTACTATTGGTGGTATTGCTATTGCTATTGGCGTTCTCACCTATTCAAAGCGTGTAATGATGACTGTTGGTGGTAGTATTGCAGATATAAGCCAGATGGATGGTTTTTTAGTAATTATTGCAATGGCTTTAACTGTTGTTATTATGGGTAAATGGATGGGAATTCCCGTTTCTACTTCACAAGCAGTTGTTGGTGCAGTTGTTGGTGCTGGTCTTACCCGTGGCTTACACAGTGTTCATTTCGGTGTATTCAAAAATATTGCAATAGCGTGGGTAAGCTCACCAACTGTTGCTGGTCTTTTAGCATATATTATAGCTTTTGCAACTCAGAATTATTTTGGAAAATAAAAAAATCAAATAATAAAAATCCGTTGTGCACCACAACGGATTTTTATTATAGGCAAAATGTATTAATTAATAAAAGCATAATTACACCAGGCACGGAAAAGAGTGCAGAAATAGTTAAAGTAAGCCAATTAATGCAAATAGAAATTGGCACAAAAGTAGAAAGTGCACCTACTGCACAAATTGCCCCTACTCCACCTAAAACGCTTGTAAATAAAGCTTTGAAGAAGCTTTTGCTACATTTAAAAATTAATAAAGAAATAAAAATTAATACACAAATAAATATATAAATGCTTGTCATAAAATCACCAATAAAAAATATGTCTTTCAAACCAAATTTATTACTATTATATTTTTATTG
>JAZNCY010000232.1:0-2670 GCA_045587825.1 Acutalibacteraceae bacterium | reverse complement strand
GCTTAGAATTATCTACTTTTTGATATTTAGTAGCTACATAAAGACTATTGCATACATTTAATATTGAAACTTCATCATTAGCATAAATTTCTCTTATAAACCCAGCTTCAAAGAACCTCTCATTTTCTAATAAAAACTCTTCTCTTTTCGTCATAACTCATTATACCCTTTCAAGTTCAAAAAATAAAACAGCGGACAATTCTATGTTTTGCTCCGTCCAATGCCTATTTATTGATTCAAATATATCAAATTCTACAAAACAAATCAAGTAATTTTACAATCTTCAACATAAATCAGGGAACGGCGGTAATCCCACTCTATTTCCTATTTCCTATTTCATAATTTCTAAAAACTAAATTCCCGAGAAATTCTCGGGAATTTGTTTTAATCTTCTTCATCGTCGTCATCATCTTCGCTTTCTGGAAGCGGAGTAATTTCGACTTTGATTTTTTCAATTCTTCGTTCATCGACTTTAAGAACTGTGAATTTTACATTTTCAAATTCAACCTCGTTCATTTCACCATCTTTTGGTAAGAATTGAAGCTGGTCAATTATAAAGCCTGCAAGAGTTTCATAGTCACCCTCCGGGAGTTCTTTGCCTATAAGCTCTTCAATTTCTTCAATATCAATAGTACCATCAACTGTGAATGTATTGTCGTCAATTCTTGAGATTTCTTCATCTTCCTGGTCATATTCATCCTGAATATTACCCATAATTGCTTCAACTAAATCTTCGAGTGTGAGAATACCCGCAGTGCCACCATATTCATCAACTACAATAGCCATCTGAATTTTCTTAGCACTCATTTCTGTAAACAATTCACCACAGGATTTTGTTTCAGGAATAAAATACGCTTCTCTTGCCATTTTCTTAAGACTTGCTTTTGCAGGAAGAGATTTACCAACGTATTTAAGTAAGTCTTTTACATAAATAAGACCGATTATATTATCAATATCGCCCTCATAAACAGGGATTCTTGAGTAACCCTTTTCAATAGCTAAATTAACAAAGCCTTCAATGTCAGCATCTTCAACATCAACTGCAGTAACATCTGTACGGTGTGTCATAATATCACCAGCGTTAAGGTCGTCAAACTCAAAGATGTTGTTAATCATTTCTTTCTGAACGTCTTCAATAACGCCCTTCTCCTGACCAACATCAACCATCATTCTGATTTCTTCTTCAGTAACAACCTCTTCAGAAGCGTTAGGGTCAAAGCCTAAAAGTCTTACAACGCCATTTGTTGAAACTGAAAGCACTTTAACAAAAGGAGAGGTTATTTTTGAAATTGTTCTTAAAACACCAACCACTTTAAAAGCGATTTTTTCAGGAATCTGCATACCGATTCTTTTTGGTGCCAATTCACCGAAAACAAGAGTGAAATATGACATTATAATTGTAACAAGCACAACGGCAATAGGTGAAATAATTTTTTCACTCACACCTGTTGAATTTACTACTACTGCTGTGAGCATTTCTGCTAAAGTTGTAGCAGCAGAAGCAGATGCCAGGAAGCCAGCAAGTGTAACACCAATCTGAATTGTAGATAAAAACTTGCTTGGATTTTTTGTTAATTTTAAAACTTGTTTTGCTTTTTTGTTACCTTCGTCTGCCTGTTTTTCTAATTTTGCATCGTTAAGTGAAATAAGAGCAATTTCACTCATTGCAAAAAATGCATTCACTAAAATAAGAATTATAAGTAACGGCACCTGCCAGATAAGAGATTTGGCATTTGCTGTTGCTTGTAATGTATTGAGCACTGGCTCAACTGCTAAAGAAATAATACTAGGTCCGGCGTCATCCATTATAGGACTTGCTCCTTTCAATTAAATAAGATTACAATTCACCATAATAAAATATGATTTACACATTATACAAAAAAATGAATCATTTGTCAATGTTATTACCATATAGATATATATTTTACTTAATTATAGTAAAATTTCCACTTTTTTTGTAGAATTTTTAACGATTTAATGTTTACTTTTTTTTATTTTAGTGATAGAATAGATATGTTTAAAATTAAAAATCATAGGAGGCAAAATCCAATGGCACGTAAAATGAAAACCATGGACGGTAACAATGCGGCTGCGTATGTCTCATACGCTTTCACAGAAGTTGCTGGTATCTACCCAATCACACCTTCAAGCCCAATGGCTGACTATGTTGACCAATGGTCTGCACAAGGTCAAAAGAACATTTTCGGTACAACTGTAAAAGTTGCTGAAATGCAATCTGAAGCAGGTGCTGCTGGTACAGTGCACGGCTCATTAGCTGCTGGTGCTCTTACTACAACTTACACAGCATCACAAGGTCTTCTTTTAATGATTCCTAACATGTATAAAATTGCTGGTGAGCTTCTCCCATCAGTTTTCCATGTTTCAGCTCGTTGCGTAGCTTCTCACGCACTTAATATTTTCGGTGACCATTCAGACGTTTATGCTTGTCGTCAGACAGGTTTCGCAATGCTTGCTGAAACAAATACTCAGGAAGTTATGGACCTTGGTGCTGTTGCTCACCTTGCAACAATCAAGAGCCGTGTTCCCTTTATCAACTTCTTCGACGGTTTCCGTACATCTCACGAAATCCAGAAGATTGCTATCTGGGATTACGAAGACCTTAAAGAAATGTGCGATATGGATGCTGTTAACGCATTCAGAAAGAGAGCT
>JAZNCY010000231.1:0-2991 GCA_045587825.1 Acutalibacteraceae bacterium | reverse complement strand
GCTTACGAGCGTGAATATGTTTTTGAAATGAATGAAACCCCTGCATATATGAACAGAATCTTCTGTTCAACTAAAGAGCGTGTAGCATATATTATTAAATGTGCTGCTGCTGAACTTTCGATGGGTAAATACGACACAAGTTCCGAACTTTTTATGTATAAGATTTTAGGTCTTGATGCTGAAGCTCATGGTAATGCGGCAGTTGGTTTAGGTATTTACGACCTTATTAATGACCCGTTTTCCGCGGTTATTATTGATAAAATGCGTAGTCGTTGGGGTAAGTTTAAGCCATTCCAGTATTTATCACTTATTCCAAATCTTATTGTTGGATTTGTTACCTGTATTTTACCGATTATTTGCGACAGTTATGCTTTAGGTGCCGCACAAAGACTTATTTTATATATGATTCTTTCATACATAGGTGAAACAGTTGGCGCTTTCTTTGGTGGCGGTGGTTATATTGATAATGTTTTTACCCCTAACCCTAACGAAAGAACTTCGCTTTTGGTTTCATCACGCTTTGCTGGTGACTTGTTCAAGCGTTTGCCTGAGCAGATTGCAGGTGTAATATTTGACCTTGTTGCTAATGGTAAAATTAAAATTAACTTAGCAAGAGTATTTTCTGGTATGAAGCTTTGGTGGTGGGTAATTATAACAATTCCAGGCATTGTCTGGATTTTTGTAAGTAAAGAACGTGTTCCACAATCAGAAAAGCCACCAAAGGTTATGAAGGGTATGTTCTCGGTATTCAGAAACAAACCACTTCTGATTTATACACTTACTGGCTTTGTTGGTGGAATTGATATCGCAACATCCGAATCACTTTATTATGATAGTGTTCTTAAATTTAATATGATTTCAACTATTGCTGGTATTCCCGGTATGCCTATTTCTTACGCCAGCTACCCGTGGGCAGCTAAATTCAGAAGAAGATTTTCAACCAAGTTCCTTTGGATTGCACAAAGTGGTTCAATTCTATTTTCAGAAGGCTTCTTCTTCCTTGTTGGCTTAATTGGTGGTAAAAAAGATGGATTTTATAAAAAGAAGCTACCAATGACGCTTGCAATGTGTGTTGGTAACTGTGTTGAAATGGTATTCTATGCAACAAAGAAAATTGTTGATGCTGAAATTAACTATGAAGTTTTAGATTATTGTGAATGGCAGAATGGTTACAGAGTTGAAGCAACGGTTAATCTTTTAACTGGCTACATAAATAAGGTGAGGGGAATAGCTTTAACAAAAATCAACTCACTCTTACTTGCACGCTGGGCTGGCTTTGAATCTGGTATTAATGCTGTACAATCAGAAGAAACAATGTGGAGAATGTTTATTGCGGCATTCGGTCCAAGACTTATTTTCGATTTTCTCGGTATGATACCAATGTTCTTCTACAACATTGACCAGAAAACAAGAGACAGAATGTATCTTGATTTAGAGCGTTCTCGTGCTGCAACCGCTGCAAGAGCTACAACTGAAGAATAAATTAAACATAATAACACCTTGATAATTTTACAAAATTTTCGAGGTGTTATTTTTTCTTGACATATTAAACTTCTTTTGATAAAATTACAAAGCAATATATGGAGACGTATCGAAGTGGTCATAACGGGGCTGACTCGAAATCAGTTAGGGAGAAATCCCCCGCGAGTTCGAATCTCGCCGTCTCCGCCAGAAAAGCACTTGCATTTTGCAGGTGCATTTATTTATTTAAATATGAAAATTTTAACCTTTTATCCAAAGATTTTCTATTTTCAATTTTAGAACAATATGCTATAATTTAAACATAATTTTTAAAGGAGTTTTGTTATGAATATTGCTGTTGCTCAATCTGGTGGACCAACTTGTGCTATTAACGCTTCACTTTTAGGTGTTTTTAAAGGTGCAATCCGTTCTGATAAAATAGATATTGTTTTTGGTTCTCTTAATGGTATCGAGGGTATTATTAATGATGATTTAATTATTCTTAATGACTATATTAAAACTTATCTTGATTTTGAAAAGTTAAGGCAGACTCCATCAACAGTTTTAAACTCTTGTCGTTATAAATTACCAGAATATACAGAAGATTCATCTGTTTATGAAAAAATTGTAAAAAACTTAAAAGCTCACGGTATTGGTGCGTTCTTCTATATTGGTGGTAACGACTCAATGGATACTGTAAATAAACTTTCAAAATATCTTACAGAAATTGGTAGTGATATTAAAGTTATTGGTATTCCAAAGACTATTGATAATGATTTGATGATTACAGACCATACACCTGGCTTTGGTTCTGCCGCTAAATATGTTGCTACAACTGTTCAGGAAATTATCCGTGACTGTTCTGTTTATAGTATAAATTCTATTACTATCATTGAAATTATGGGTAGAGATACTGGTTGGCTCACAGCAGCTTCTGCAGTGCTTCGTGCAAATGGTGAAATTGCACCACATCTTATTTATTTGCCTGAGGCTCATTTCTCAGTTCAGAATTTTATTAAAGATTTAAAACGTGTTCAACAAAGCCGTAGGGCAGTAGTTGTTGCTGTTTCAGAGGGTGTTACACTCGATGAAGAAGATATAAATTCAGAATTTTACAACGAAACAAGTGATGAATTCGGTCACAGATATTTATCCGGTGTTGGTAAAACACTTGAAAATATTGTTCGTAAAGAAATTGGTTGCAAGGTTCGTTCAATTGAACTTAATGTTATGCAACGTTGCTCTTCACACTTAAGCTCAAAAACAGATATTGAAGAGGCTGAGCAAATTGGTGTTATGGCTGTTGAAAGAGCATTAAAAGGTGAGTCGGGTAAGGTTATGTACTTCAAACGCGTTTCAAATTCACCATATACTGTTGTTATTGATTCAATTGATGCTAACGAAATTGCAAATAAGGTTAAATATTTTCCTCTTGGTTGGATAAATTCAAGTGGTAACAATGTTACAGATGAAGCAGTTGACTATATCTTACCGCTTATTCAGGGTGAACAAGATATTCACTATCTCAAT
>JAZNCY010000230.1:0-3595 GCA_045587825.1 Acutalibacteraceae bacterium | reverse complement strand
GATAAAACTCCACTTGAATGTGCAAAGATGAGCATTGAGTATCTTAAGGGAATTAATGCTTGAAGCAATTAAAAATTAAGAATTAAAAATTTCGGAAGGCTTCGCCTTGATTATAATTTAATATCAATAGTAAAAACTACATTCTCTCGTTTTTAGATTTCTGTTAAATCTAAAATGAAGGAATGTAGTTGCTTTTTATAATATTATAATGCTGACCACAGGTCCCACAATTTTTAATTTTAAATTTTTAATTCTTAATTTAGAATTTGACACACCAATTACACATCGGTATAATAAATTATAATCAAAGGGGGAGAGGTAATGTATAAAATTCTCGTTGCAGATGATGAAATTAAGATAAGGAATACAATATCTGACTATATGACTGCAAAAGGCTTGAATGTTATTACTGCTTGTGATGGTGAAGATGCAGTTGAAAAAACAGAAGAAACCGAATTTGATTTAATCATACTTGATGTTATGATGCCGAAAAAAGACGGCTTAAAAGCGTGTGAAGAAATAAGAAAATATAGTAATGTTCCAATTCTTTTTCTTTCAGCTTTAGGGGAAGAAACAGACTATTTAAAAGGCTTTTCTTCTGGTGGTGATGATTACATAGTAAAACCATTTCCACTTTCGGTGTTGCACCAAAAGTGCCTTTCTATGATTGCTATGTCAAAGGGAACTACAAAGCGTGATGAGATTTCTGTAAACGGAATTGTTATAGACTTAGCAAAGCGAAAAGTTTTTGTGGAGTCACAAGAAATTACACTCACAACTAAAGATTATGAATTGTTACGCTATTTGATGGAAAATAAAAATATAGTTTTAGACAGAGAAAAAATTCTCAACAGAATCTGGGGTTGGGAATATGAAGGTACATCACGCGTTGTTGATACACATATTAAGAGAATTCGAAAAGCGTTAGGCGAAAAGGCTGGGTGTATTAAAACGGTTGTGAATGTTGGTTATACATTTGAATGTAAATTGTAGAATTTAAGGGGGATTTTTATGAAAAAGAAATTATTTAACAGCAAGAGAAAACTTTTAAGTTTAATAGCACTTGCTGTGCTTTTGGCATTTGTTATTTCTTCGAGTATATTAGCGTGTATTGCTTATGATGAAATCAAGTTCGATTTTGATAAGTACACGAGTAATTTGCTTAATAATATTGATGGTTACTATAAAGACTACAGCAATCCAGAAGAATGTCTTTCGCCAGAACATTTTTTAGATATAATTTCTAATCATCAACTTTATAGATATCCAACAGCTATAGCTTTGTATAACAAAAACGGTGAATTTATACATGCAAACGGAACATTACTTACCTTCAGAAACGAAGATGAGGATAGGTGTATTTGCTTTTTAGATGAATATATATCAGATGTTGATTACGATAGACTTCTTGAATTTACAAATGAAGCTACTGGTAAATATGTTTTACCTATAAATATTAAGTATTATTATGATGAAAAAGGTAATATTGTGCCAGTTTATTGTTTGTTTGTTCATTATGATTGTTATAATATGCAATTTGATGAAATACCAGACAATAAAAAACTTGAAATAACTTTTGATGTTGATAAGGTAACTGAGGTAAAAGAAGTTGGCGAAGCTACAATGAATAGCTTGAAAATGGGTGCAGTCTATTGGATGGATACTGAGTTGTATATTGGTAAATATCACCAGCTTATCGAGAAAGTAAAGAGTGAAGAACTACGAAAAACTGCTTTCGAGAGTTTTTCTAATTGTATTGATGATGAGGGTAATGTATCATCTCATAGCGTGAGTAGAACAAAAGATTTTCATTGTTATGTTTATGCGAATCTTGTGATTGCGAATGAGCCATATTTTGCGGTGTATGCATCTTACTATAATCCTTTTATTGAAGTCTGGGATGAATGTGGCGAATGGATTCAGATACTTGCACTTAACTTTTTGGTTTTCGGTGCAATCATCATATTTGCAACTTCAAAATACTACGATAAAAACAAAACTTTTGAAGAGTCTAAACTTGCATTTATTTCTGCTATGACACATGAAATGAAAACACCTATTGCGATTATTCAGAATCAATGCGAGTGTGTTTTAGAAAATATTGCACCTGAAAAGAATGAAGAATATCTAAAATCAATTTACGATGAAACACAGAAAATGGATAAATTGGTTACAGATATGCTTCAATATAACAGGATTGCAACGAATGGCAATGTAAATGTTGAAAAATGTAATCTCAGTGATATTGTAAAGGAAGAAACAGAAAAATATAAAAAGCAATTTGAGTTGCACGAAAAGAATGTAACTTTAAATATTAAAGAAAATGCTATTGTAAAATGTGACAAGAACTTAATTTCATTAGTTGTTGACAATATGCTTTCAAATACTATAAAACATACTGAAAATGGTGGCGAGGTTATTGTTACAGTTAAAGATGGTGTTGAGGGTTATAAAGTTTCAGTTTATAACTCAGGCTCAACAATGCCAGAAAATGAAAAGGATAAAATCTGGTCCGTTCTTTATAAAACGGATAAATCAAGAACCGATAGAGATAAATCAAGTGGCGTAGGGCTTGCAGTTTCTGCAAAGATTTTAGATTCACATAAAGCAAACTATGGTTGTCTTAATGTGAATAATGGGGTAGAGTTTTATTTCACAATTAAATAAGGGGGAGATTTTTATGAAAAAAAGAATATCAGGTAAAAAACAAATTTTAGGATTTTCATCCTTAATAATAGTTTTTTGTTATATTGTTTCAATGGTTGCATTGTATATAGTAGGTTTAAATAATGCACACTCCTATTTTTACAGATTTACAGAAAACTACCATGAAGAATTGCACTCAAAAGCTTATAGACTAGGCATGGAACCCAATAATAATGGTTTTACAAAAGAAAATTTTATGTATTCTGTTTTTAGTCCATTCAGTTATTCAGGTGTTATGCTATTGTTTGATGAAAATGGTGACATAGTTCATACAAGTGGTAGTTATATTGCTTTTAATGATGAATATGCCGAACAAAGAATTTGTTATCTTGATGAGCACTTGGAAAAAACGGAATTGGAAAAACTTTGGGAGTTCAATGAAAAATCACAAAGCCTTCATATTAAAAGTTTTAAATATTACGAATCTCAAGAAGGTGATATAGTTCCTGTTTCTCTTGTGGTTTGCGATACTTACCCGGATGGTGATTATCCAGAAGGTTTTGAAATAACAGAGTTAGAAATTGTTGGTGATAAGAATTATAAAGGTGTGGTTAAGGAATATACTGAAACCTATGGTTTGAATGTTTACCCTGAAACAAAGGAACGTGAAGAATTAAAAAATATAGCCTTAACTGAAGATTATAAACAAGAAATGGAAGATGATTTGCGTAGGGTTTCAGAGCAATATACCCTTTTGGCAAATACTTGTGGTAGTAGTTCAGGGAGTGATTTTGCAAGTTATGATGGTTGTGTTGAACTTTCTGGCGAATTATATTATTTTATAATATGCTATGGATACGATGAGTTTGTTTCGGTTATAAACAGTGATAGCGAAACATTTGTAATAACAACTCTTTTGTTCGTGATTTTAACTATTGCAGTTTTAATA
>JAZNCY010000229.1:0-2340 GCA_045587825.1 Acutalibacteraceae bacterium | reverse complement strand
AAACAGGGTAAAGACTTTTGTCTTTCGCGTTTTTTGTTTTATTGTAAATCACTGTCTTTAGGATTGTGCATTGATATTTTGCCTTGGTCCATTAATTCCTGTTCTTTCTTTTTAGAACGTTTAATCCAGTAAACTGTAAAGAATACTGCACCACCAAGAATAGCAGCAATAACAATTACATAAAGAATAACTTTTAATACAGAAAGTACTTTTGATTTACCTTCATTACTATCGTCAGTAGTTTGTTCTTCGCCAACAATGATTGTAGTCGGGCCATCAGCACCGCCAATAATACCTACAGAAGAATTGCCTTGCTGTTGCTGATGAACTTGATTTTGTTGTTGCTGTTGGATTTGTTGACCATTGCCTTGACCGTTACCTTGACCATTGCCTTGACCATTGCCGTTGCCTTGATTATTATATGTAACTTGAGCGGTAGGGTTCTGGCTGGCATTAGTAACTGGTAAATCCTGCTCTGGAACAGTATTACCACCACCGAAAACAGTAGTTTCATTATCAACAACAATACAGAAATTAACACCAGTTTTATCAGTGAAATTCTTAAGTGAATTGTTTACAGTATCCTCTGTGAATTCACAGTTGGAGTAATTGTAAACTTTAGATTCAGCTGTTACGCTTCTGTCTGCCTGTGATTTATAAGGTGAGTCTAATTCTAAAGCTGTAACGTTATCAGTCATTTTGTCAACAACCTGAGCTAAATTGCTACCCAAAGAATATCCGTGATAATCGCTTATTGAGTTTGTCATAGCTTCACCTAAGGCTGTTTGCTCATTACCAAATAAATCAGTAACCTCATATCTTAAATTGTCGCCAACCCAGGCAATAGTGTAATAACCATCATTTGTATCTGTTGTTAAGAATACAACTAAAATATTATCTTCATAGCAAGTTGTTTCGCCGAAGATTTCTTTGTATTTATTATTGGTGTATTCCTGGAATAATGATTCAGAATATTCACCAGAGTTATAATCATCATAAACTTGTTCTTCGTTATATGAAGGGTCATATTTAAAGTCATCTATCCACTCTCTTACGTCAGAGCCGTTAATTCCAAACACATATTTGAAAATACCGAATATCATTACTAAAACAATAATGAATGCTAAGAATGTAGAAAGAATTCCGCCACCGCCGTGGTGATGATAATGACCGCCACCTCCGTAATAACCTCGTCCGTGGAAAATTGGTCTGTGATGATGCCTTGGTGGTGGGGGATGATGTCCACCGTGAAATCCACCGCCGTGATGTCCGCCACCGAAGCCGCCGCCTCCGCGTGAACCACCGCCGAAGCCGCCGCCACTTGAACCTCTTGAACCACCTGAAAAACCGCCACGTGAGCCGCCACCGCCGCCACCACGTGAACCTCCACCAAATCCGCCGCCTCGTGAGCCGCCGCCTGGACCTGCCATAAAATCACTCTCTTTCAAAAACTAATATAATAAATTCATTATATCATTTTTGAATTTTGTTTTCAATATTTATTCAAAATATATTGCTAAAAGAAAGTTTTGTATTGTTTTTCAGGTACTCTAATTCTTCAAGGCACTCAACAAGACATAAATACGCTGATTCAAAATCGCCGTTTTTTGCGTGTTCAGGTAATTTTTCAATGTTTGTTTCTAATGTTTTTAAATCATCATTATTAAAGAAATAGTAAAAAAATTCAGAGTCCTTTTCCCATAACGCTTTTAATTCGGTTGTAGTTTTATAAAAGTCTATACGCTTCTGGTGACTACTACTTTCTGTAACTTCAATATTTTCTTCTGTTGCTTTATTAATTTCAGTAATCATTTTGTTGCAAATGGTTTCTGTTTTATTCAGAGAGTAGCACCCAATAAATATTGATAAAAAAATTAAAAATACCGCAATAAAAATTCTCTTCATAACTTCACTCTTTTAAAATTATTTCTGTGTTTTTATTATTATCAACACTCATAAGAAAAACGTCTTTTTTCATTACCTTCTTTTTTTCTAATTCTTTTTTTATATAAGCTTTATCTATACCACAAAACGCTAAATTCTTTTTTATTATAGTACCATCAATAATAACGGGATAAGTAAAACCAACATTTTTGTTTTTTGCACTGACATCGCTTTTTGTTGCATTCTGTGAACCACTTTTCAGTAACACTGAAAGGGTACCGTTAGTTTCAATAATAGCGTATGCAACCTCGTTAATATCAAAAACATCCTTTTGTCTGAGAGATTCAAGCAGATCGTCAACCGTATAACGGAGTCTTCTGAGCTGTTTACGGTCGAGTTCTCCGTTTTTTATCACAACAATTGAATGTCCCTGAAAAAGCGAACGCATTCGTATGA
>JAZNCY010000228.1:0-3963 GCA_045587825.1 Acutalibacteraceae bacterium | reverse complement strand
CGTTAACCGCTTTTATGAGATACATATATTGTGTACCAAGTTTTGCAGTGCCATCAACATATTCTGTACCTTTTACTTCTACCTTATTTATCTTTTTCCATTTAGAATCCCAAGTACCTGTTGATGGATGATAAGTCTTTCTGTAAACCTTATATTTTGCCGCATTAGGTACTGCAGTCCACGTGAATTTCACGCCACCTGTTGTAGCTGCTAATGATGTAATTACAGGAGCTGAGAGTTCTAATTTTGGTATTACCTGCTGTGGTACTGTTACTGTACCACAAACAGAACATTTTGCACCCTGTGTAAGACCTGTAGATGTTAATGTCGGCTCTACCCCTGGAAGTACAACACTGGAATCGTGTGCTTTTGTCGGAATCACCTGTTGTTCGACTGTTACAAGACCACAAACAGAGCATTTTGAACCCGCTGTAAGACCTGTCATTGTGCAAGTAGAATCCACAGCATTCACATTAATAATATTATGATTAGTTTTTACAATCTTTTTATTTGTTCTCTTAGAGTCCAATGCACCAAATTCAAAAATAATATATTCATAAGTAAAGGTACAATCTATATATGAAAGTCCCCAGAAAGAACAATCAACATTAGTTTTACCTACATATTCAGGTGGAACCTCTAAAGTATACTCAACGCTTTCTTCTAAGGTTACAGGATTTAATTTAAAAATCTGTGTAGGAGTTGAATAATATAAATAACTGCCATCTGATGCAAGCTTTGCGAATGAATTTATATTTGTACCAACTTCACTAAAATTCCACGCTGAAGGAACTGCTTTAACTAAAGTAGCATCGCTTCCGTCAGTTTTATTGAGCTTCATAATTCTTTTATTAACATTATCAAGAAAATAAATCTCATTATTCAAAAGCTGAAAGCCTGTTGATGAATTCTGCCAGAAATAGTTATCGTAAGTTGTATCTGCAGGTATTGAGTTATAGTCAATAGAACCATCTGTCTTGTTAACATGACCAGTCTCAATCATACCTTGTGTTGACCTTAAGAAGTTATTATGATAAACCTTACCCTCTTCGGTATAGCCAGAAGCATCATCCCATGTAACATCAACGTGATAAGGAACACCGCCTATATACACAAGGTTCCATCCGTGATTAAGGTAGTTAGAAGAAACATACTCGCTCTTAATTCCTACCAAACCGAGAAGATATTGGTAAGCTAAAGCGTAGCCCTGACAAACTGCTTTTTTTAATACTATTGCGCTGTATGCAGTATGTGCAGAATAATTTGCATCCGCAGGCTTACCATAGCTACAAGTTAAAGCTAATCTGTCGTGAATTAACAAAGCTTTTTCAACCTCTGAAAGAGAATCATTCCCTTTAATACCCGCTAAAAGTTTATTTGCTTCTCTATCTAACAACTGTTGCTCTGTTGGTGTAATTGCATTAGCTGTTATTGGTGCACTAACCCAGATACCAACTACAAGTAACATTGATAAGAATAAACAAAAAATTCTTTTCATTAAAAGCACTCCTTAGTATTATATATTATCATTATAAATCAAATACATAAATCAGCTCAATACACAATACAACCAAAGATTTTGCTTGGTATTTGTTAATATTTTATCGTAAAAAATCCCTGACATAACTGTCAGGGATAAATTTTATAAGCTCTCTGCAATATCGTAAATAAGCTTTTCGGTTTTTTCCCAACCAAGACATGGGTCAGTGATTGATTTACCATAAATATTTTCGCCTATTTTTTGTGCGCCGTCTTCAATGTAGCTTTCAATCATCAAGCCTTTAACGAGCTTTTTGATATCATTATTGTGTGCCATACTGTAAAGAACGTCTTTTGTAATTCTGATTTGCTCAAGATATTTTTTGCCAGAGTTTGCGTGGTTAACGTCAATAATTGCAGCAGGATTTGTAAGTCCGGAAGCGGCATATAAATCGCTTAACTTCTGTAAATCTTCGTAGTGATAGTTTGAAATTGAGTGACCATCTCTGTCAACAAATCCGCGCATAATAGCGTGCGCATAAGGGTTACCATCACTTGTTACTTCCCAGCCACGATAGATAAATGTATGGCTGTGTTGTGCCGCTGTAATTGCATTCATCATAATTGATAAATCGCCACTTGTAGGGTTTTTCATACCAACTGGCACTTCAAGTCCACTTGCAGCAAGGCGGTGTTGCTGATTTTCAACACTTCTTGCACCTATTGCAACATAAGAAAGCACATCTGAAAGATAACGGTAGTTATCTGGATAGAGCATTTCGTCAGCACAAGAAAAGCCTGTTTCTTTTAAAGCTGACATATGTATATCACGAATTGCAACAATACCCTCATACATATCTGGCTCTTTGTCTGGGTTTGGTTGGTGAACCATACCCTTGTAGCCGTCGCCTGTTGTTCTTGGCTTATTTGTGTAAATTCTTGGAACAATAAAAATTTTATCTTTTACTTTTTCCTGAACCTCACGAAGTCTGTGAATGTAATCTAACACAGCATCTTTATAGTCAGCAGAGCAAGGGCCGATAACAAGAAGAAATTTATCTGACTCACCTGAAAAAACTTTTCTTATTTCTTCGTCATTTTTAGCTTTTTGTTCTGCCATTTCAGGTGTTAAAGGAAATCTTTCCTTTACCTCCTTTGGGATTGGTAATTTCCCTTTGAAATTCATACTCATTTTAATACACTTCCATCATTTTAATTTTATTTTTATACCAAGTTTCTCGCAATCATCAAAAAATAACGGGTAACTTTTATTAACACATTCTGCATTTTCTATAACACCGCCGAAAATACTTGAAATTACTGTAAGCGACATAGCAATTCTGTGGTCATTATTACCACAAAGATTTTCAGTAGGTGTTTTTAAATCCGCTTTTTTTATTATTATTTCATCTTCAAGAACAGTAATATCAGCAGAGAATTTTGAAAGTTCGTTTTTCATTACTTCTCCACGGTCACTTTCTTTTATTTTAAGGCGACTTGTACCTTTAAGCACTGCACCATTTAAAAGTGTAGCCATAGTCATTAAAATTGGCGCTAAGTCAGGGCAATCTGTAATATCTAAAACTGGTGTACCCTGCTTTAATTTTTCAAAATATTCTCTGTATATTTTGTCACCTTGTGTACTTGTTTCTTTTAAACCATCTAAAACAACGCTACCGCCGATTAAATTAAACGCCTCTAAAAATGCGGCGTTTGACCAATCGCCCTCACAATAAAGCTTTGTTGCTTTAAAAGTCTGGTTGCCCTTTATTTTAAAAGTTATGTCATCAGGTCTTTCAATATTAACACCGAATTCATTTAAAATTTCTAAGGTTAAATCAATATATGGTGAGCTTTGTAAAGGTGTAGTGAGCTTTATTTCACTATCCTCATTTAAAAGAGGCAAGGTAAACAGAAGTCCCGTTAAAAACTGACTGCTTATATCCCCTCTACATTCATAAACGCCTCCGATTAAATCTCCGCCGACAGTGATACAGTTTTCACTTCTTCTTATAAAGCAATTTTTCCTTGGAAATAATTCTTCATAGACTGTTTGTGGTCTTTCTAAAAGCCTTTTACTACCAGTAAACTCAACTGAGTCACTATATAATAATGAGACAGGAATTAAAAATCGTAACGTACTGCCACTTTCATTTGCAAAAAGTGAAAGATTTTTAATTTTACTTTTTGGTGGTGCACCTTTGACCCTGACTGTTGTACCAGAAAAGGAAAATTCAGCACCAAGAGCTTCAAGGCATTTTGTAGTCGCAGTTATATCTTCTGACTCGGCTATATTTTCTATAACAGTTTCACCATCTGAAAGCGCTGCACCAATTAAAGCACGATGCATATAGCTTTTAGAGCTTCGCGCCGTAATTTCGCCCTTCGCTTTACTTTTATATATTTCTGCTATCATTTAACGCACCTTCATAAGCAAAGCGTCTATTGCTTCTAAATAGCCGTCTGTACCATGGCCAGTAATAG